>CAJVZA010000054.1 GCA_913009315.1 uncultured Hippea sp. | reverse complement strand
CAGAAAGCTGTATAGATGGTACCAATTGCCTGATCTTGTATCACTTAAAAGAAAGATTGCAGACGAATTAATCAAACAATCAAAATACTGTTTTTAAAAATAACCAAATAACCATGGAGGCAGGCCGAAACTTGCCTCCATGGTTATGCAGAAGGGGGAATTATCGGTGAAAAGGATATTAATTTTTGCGATATTCGGGCTTTTTATATTTTATGAGAATGCATATTCTATGACATTAAGTAATCTGATTGCCTCTATGACCGCGAAATTAGATAGCATTCATGATTATCAATCTATCAACAGATATTATAACAGAATAGGAAAATCAAGCGATCTGAGAACATATAAATATTGGTATGTTGCGCCCGGGTATATAAGAATGAAAATAATAAAAGGGAAAAGCGAAGGATCCGTAGTTTTTTATAATCCAAAAACAAACAAAGTCAGGGCTCATAAAGGGGGATTATTTTCATTTATCAAACTGACACTCAAAAAAGATGATAAAAGGGTCGTTTCAATAAGAGGCGTAAGAATCGATCAAACAAGCTTTTCTTATGTAGAGAATCTAATCATAAAATTAGTAAATTCCGGATTATGCAGCAGCAGTGAATTGTCGAACAGTTATCTCATAGTTTGTTCGTATAAAAAGCCGCTTACATCTGACATATATTATGATAAACTAACATTAAGCAAAAAAAGCCTGCTGCCGACTAAATGGGAGAGAGATGATAAAGACGGAAAACCGCTTTATGAAGCCGATTATAAACTCACAAAAATTAATAGCGGACTCTCTTTTAAGGATATAACGTTTTGAGGGGGGCAAATGGAAAAACAGCTGCTTGAGGCTTATACAACAAATATACCGCGACATCTTGATTATCCCGATTACATTGTTCCGTATATGTTGAAAAACAGTGCGGAAAAATATCCTGAAAAGACGGCAACAACATTCTTCGGACAAAACGAAAGCTACAAAAAGTTGTGGGAAAGGGTGGAAAAACTTGCCGCAGGTCTTCAAAAAGAGGGGCTGCGCAAGGGCGACAGAGTTCTGCTGCTTTTGCCTAATTCTCCTGTTTATATAGAAAGTTATAACGCAGTCATGCTTGCAGGAGGCATTGCCGTTCAGCTGAATCCTCTTTACACGGAAAATGAATTGACCGATCTGGCAGCCGATTCATTGGCAAAGTTTGCAATAACATTGGATGTTTTGCAGAATAAGCTTCAGAAATCGTTAGAAAAAGGTTATATAAATAAACTAATCGTTGAAAAACTTTCCAATATTCTGCCGTTTCCGCTTAATATGGCAGCATCAATAAAAGACCTGTTCAGAAAAAATCTAAATAAAGAATTTATCAGATATGACACACTATTTTCATCGAGATCATTTAATCCGGTCAGCATGTCTTGTGATGATGTGGCTCTGTTTCAGTATACCGGAGGCACTACCGGATTGCCCAAAGCGGCAATGCTGACACATAAAAATATCATAAGCAATACCTTTATGATTAAAGCATGGGCATACAAACTAAAAGAGGCCGATGACACAATAATGTGCGTTCTTCCGTTTTTTCATGTTTACGGAATGACAGCCGGACTGAATCTCGGAATCGTAACAGCTGCCCGGCTTATTCTCCTGCCGCAGTGGAATCTAAAAAATGTTATAAAACTTATTGAAAAATATGATGTAACGCTGCTGCCTGGTGTACCTACAATATATACCGCAATAAACGAATATGCCCTTAAACATAATACCGATCTCTCGAGCATCAAACTGTGCATAAGCGGAGGAGCGCCTCTTCCGGTAGAGGTAGCAACGGAATTCGAAAGAATAACAGGCGGAAAACTTGTTGAAGGATACGGCCTTTCCGAAGCATCTCCTGTAACTCACTGCAATCCTATATGGGGAGAAAGAAAATTTGGAAGTATCGGTGTGGTATTCCCCGACACATACGCAAAGATTGTGGACGATGACGGCAATGAGGTGGACCAAGGCAAGCCCGGCGAATTGATCGTAAAAGGTCCTCAAGTTATGAAAGGATATTGGAACAGACCCGAGGAAACTAAAAAAGCTCTCAAAGACGGTTGGCTTTATACCGGAGACATTGCACTTATCAGAAAAGACGGATATTTCGAAATAGTGGACAGGAAGAAAGATCTGATAATTTCGGGTGGATTTAATATCTATCCGAGAGAGGTCGAAGAGGTGTTGTACAAGTATCCGGCCATTAAAGAAGCAGCCGTAATAGGCGTTCCTCATAAATATAAAGGAGAGGCTGTCAAGGCATTCGTGGTTCTGAAAGAAGGTGAATCCGCTAACGGCGATGACATTAAAAAATTCTGTGAAAAAAATTTAGCTCATTACAAGATTCCCAAATATATTGAATTTGCGAATGAGCTGCCCAAATCTACAGTAGGAAAGATTCTGAGGCGCGCCCTCAGAACAAAGGCAAAGAAAGCAACTCAATAAGAGGGATATTTATGAAGCTGCGGGGCTGTAAGAGACTGCACTCATCTATCGGATACGGAACATTTATGTATGTATCTTATAAAATGTAGTCTGATGGCAGAAGAAAATGAAAAAATTGTATTGGCAAATGATGACGATATCTTACCCTTAAAATTATTTAATTTTAAAAGGAGAATGTTATTATGTTTGATTATCTGCTAACCGAAGAACAAATAAAAATAAGAAATGAAGCTCGTGACTTTATAAGTTGGGTGCCCAGACAAATGGTTCTTGACATGGATAGTGATAAAATAAAATTCCCCAAGGAATTTCTGCAGGAAGCCGGAAGACGGCATCTATTAGGATGTCGCTACCCTAAAAAATGGGGCGGGCGTGAAATGGATTGGGTCACTACCTGTGTGATTTTGGAAGAAATTGGGACTGTCGGATACGAATTTGCCTGTGTATTTGGTGTTGGTGCCGGACTTGTCTGCGATGCAATAATCCGGCATGGCACAGATGAACAAAAGGAAAAGTATGTAAAACCGGTTCTCAAAGGTGAAAAATTTGCTGCGGAATGTTTAACCGAACCAAGAGGCGGCTCTGATTTTTTTGGTACTACCACAAAAGCTGAGGATAAAGGAGGCTATTTCCTTTTAAACGGACAAAAAAGATTTATAGTAGGTGGTGAAGGAGCAGACTTTTTTCTTGTATATGCACGTACAAATTTCGATAAGTGTGCAGATCCTCATAAGTCTTTAACGGCATTCATAGTTGATCGTGATCAGGATGTTGAAACAAAATATCTCTACGGTCTCATGGGCTGCAGGGGAGGAGGAACCGCCCACCTTATTTTTAGAAATGTAAAGGTTCCAAAAGAAAATGTGATCGGATCTATCAATGGTGCATATGATGTCTTTAATACTATGATGATACCCGAACGTCTTGGAACTGCGGCGATGACAATAGGATCAGCTCAGACAGCCGTTGACATTGCAACAAAATATACATCAAGAAGAAAGGCTTTTGGTGAGGTTATCAACAGATTTGAAGGTGTAAGCTTTCAAATCGCTGAGGCTATTACACTGCTGGATGCTTCCAGAGCCATGGCATACACAACAGCCTGTGCCGTGGATTCAGGTATTGACATGCACCGCATACGACGCCTTGTTTCAGAAAGCAAAAAATTTATCACCGAATCGTGTCAGAAGGCGGTTCACAATGCAATGCAGGTAACAGGCGGTATAGGATATACAGATATTTTCCCCATAGAACGTATTCATCGTGACATTCGTCTTGCCTCCATATGGACAGGTACAAGTGAAATTATGTCATTAATCACTGCAAGCGAGTGGTATCGGGAATTCGAAAAAACGAAAGATACGCGTCTTGCCCGTGATTTTGAACAGGACGCAAAAGAATCAAATGCTATAGATGAAAAAATATATGAATAACGATTTGTCCACAACAAAGTCCGGAGAGTTTGAGATATAGAAAATTATGGGGGGTGTAGAATGAATTTTTCATTTCCTTATGAAAATTTGAAACAGATGCTTGAACAACAAGCGCAAAACTATGCGGATAAGATATATCTTTTTTTTAAGGATAAAAAATTTACATATAGTCAGCTTAATGAAACTATAAACAAGGTTGCAAACTCTTTAATTGAAGAAGGTATAGGAAAACAGGACAAAGTTTGCATTCATCTAACTAACTGTCCCGAATTTATTTTTACTTTTTTTGCCTGTTTCAAAATTGATGCTGTTGCCGTTCCTATAAATCCCGTTTTAAAATCCGGAGAAATTGAATATATCTTAAACAACTCCGATGCAAAAATTGTAGTAAGTCAAGAAGATATAGTTAGCAATGTTTTAAGCATACAAAACAAAATTCCAAACATTAAAAAAATTATATGTGTCGGCAAGACTATTGACGGGACTGTTTCTTTTAGTAATTTCATAAAAAATGAAAATGTATCATCTCCGCAAGTTGAAGTTAAAGGAGAAGATATTGCAGGAATAATTTATACGTCGGGAACAACCGGTAAGCCGAAGGGCGTTCTTCTTTCTCACAAAAATTATCTTGCTAATACAAAAATGATAGTTGACCATATGGATATGAGAGAAAATGATAGATTTCTTTGTGTACTTCCGCTTTTTCATGTAAATGGACAAGTTGTTACAACACTTTCAACTTATCTTGCAGGAGTAAGTCTTGTTCTTGCCCCGGGATTTTCTGCATCATTGTTTTTTGACTGGGTTGAAAAATATAAAGTTACATCTTTCTCAGCTGTTCCTACTATTTATGCAATGCTTTTAAACCACCCTGATTCAGAAGGTCGCAACCTTTCTTCTCTTCGTTTTTGTATATGTGGAGCTGCCCCCATACCGGTTGAAGTTTTTAACAACTTTGAGAAAAAGTTTAATGTGAAAATTATTGAAGGATATGGACTATCTGAAGGAACCGCCGGATCAACAGTAAATCCACTTAGTGGAAAAAGAAAAATTGGCTCAATTGGACTTCCTTTGAAAGGACAGCAAGTAAAGATATTTGATAACCGGGATAACGAACTGCCTTCGGGTAAAATTGGAGAAATTGTTATAAAAGGACCAAATGTTATGCAAGGTTATTACAAAAACGAATCCGCAACAAAAGAGGTATTAAAAGGAGGATGGCTGCATTCAGGCGACCTCGGTTATATTGACGAAGAAGGATATCTTTACATTGCAGGAAGAAAAAAGGAAATGATAATAAGAGGCGGAGAAAACATTTATCCAAGAGAAATAGAAGAGGTTTTATACAAAAATCAAAAAATTCTTGAAGCATCGGTAATTGGTATTTCGGATAAAATTTATGGGGAAGAGGTTTATGCTTTTGTCGTTCCAAAAAAAAATAAAGAAATTACAGAAAAAGAGATTATATTTTATTGTAAAGAAAGACTTGCAGATTTTAAATGTCCAGGAAAAGTTGTAATAACAGATACTCCTTTACCAAAAACTGCAACAGGTAAAATTCAAAAACATATCGTAAAAGAAGGATATGAAGGGAGGAATTATGGTGAATGAAACAACGAAAAAATTGCGGCAAGACAGGGGGAATAAATTTATGAATAGGAACATTATAAACAGATTGGTATTTGGTGATATTTTGAAAAGGAATGCTAAGATATTGCATGATAAAGAGTTTGCCGTCTCATATGGATACGGAAGTGGTAGCTGTTTTAAGAGGCTTACCTATGGCGAAATGGATAAAAAGGCAAATCAGTTCGCAAATGCTTTAATTGAATTAGGGCTGCAAAAAGGTGATAAAATCGCAACTATAGCCGCTAATTCAATTGAATTTCTTGTCGCCTTCTTTGGTGCTTCAAAGTGCGGAGTAGTAATTGTTCCTCTTAACCCTGTAATCTCTCTTGAAGATATTGAATATCAATTGAAGCACTCTGAAACTAAATTTGTTATAGTGGATGATGAGTTTTTCCCTAAATTCAAAACACTTCTAAAAAATAATAAATTAGATTACATACTGATTCCAATTAGAGAAGGCTTCATAGGAAAAACATTCAAAGAGTTTATAGCTGATAAATCCTGTACCGAACCGGAGGTAGAGATCCGGGAAAGAGATATACTTGAGATTTTATATACCAGCGGTACCACAGCTTTGCCAAAAGGAGTTATGGAGAGTCATATGAATGTTATCTGCGGAGCTCTCAACGCTGCATTGAGCACCGCGTATATAGGAATGACGAAACCGAATAGCATTTCAGCTACAGTTATGCCCCTATTCCATTGTGCTCAACAGGCTGTGACATTCGGTGCCGCACTTATTCCGGGAGGCAAAACTGTTATATTCAGGAGTTTTATTCCCAATGACTTTTTTGAAGCTGTAGAAAAAGAGAAGATAACATTGTCTTTTCTCTTACCGACAATGCTTAGAGCTCTTCTTGACCAGGATACATCAAAATATGATATATCCAGCCTCAAGTATATGCTATACGCAATGACTCCTATGGATGAGAATACAAAAAGAAGACTTATAAAGGAATTGGGGCTTACGATTATGCTTGCCAGCGGTCAAACCGAAGCATTCCCGCCCACAATCATATTTTTTCCTGAACATCAGCTGCAAAAGACCGGCAATTACTGGGGAACCCCTCTGTTTCTCACCGAGCATGCTATTATGAATGAGAGAGGAGAGTTGCTGCCAAAAAACGAAAAGGGAGAGATTGTTTTAAGAGGACCAAATGTGATGGAAGGCTATTATAAAGATGAGGAAGCTACTGACAAAGCGTCGTCATATAATTGGCATCATATGGGAGATATCGGTTTTTTCGATGATGACAACCTTTTAAAATTTGATGACAGAATAAAAGATATGGTGAAGACAGGCGGTGAGAATGTGCCAAGTATAAAAGTGGAAGGCGTTTTACTTGGCCACCCCAAGGTTGCGGAAGCTGCTGTTATAGGCGTCCCTAATGAAAAGTGGGGTGAAGCTGTAACTGCACTTGTTGTACCAAAAGATCCATTGCTTAAAGAAAAGGAACTCTTGTCTTATTGCAAAGAGCGATTAGCAGATTTCGAGGTGCCGAAGAAGATTGTTTTTGTTGAATCATTTCCCAAAACAGCCACTGGAAAAATCCAAAAGTTTGTACTGAGAAGTAAGTTTGAAAAGCTGTTCTTGTGAAAAGAATAAAAACTATGAATAGAGAGATAAGAGGAGATCATTAAGTGTTTGATAAATATTTCGATGAGTATGAAGTAGGGGAAATGTGGAAATCTGCGAATGGAAGAACAGTTACCGAGACGGATATTGTAAATTTTTGCTATTTGTCCGGAGACTGGTATCCGCTGCATTCTGATAAGGTGTGGGCAGAACAAGGGCCATTCAAAAAACGTATAGCACACGGGTTATTAATATTTTCTATTTCTTCCGGCCTCATGCATTTTGAACCTGGCTATATCAAAGCCTTTTACGGTATTGATCATCTTCGTTTTACACAACCTGTTTTCATTGGAGATACACTTAAAGTTCATGTAAAAATTCTGGAGAAAATTGAAAAAAATGAAAATCATGGTGTTATTGTGGCTGAGAGTAATACAATAAATCAGAAAAATGAGATAGTGCTGCATTGCATAATGAGAGTTGCTGTTTTTAAAAGAAAAAAAGGGAGAGAAATGTGAGTGAAATCATTTATAACATAAAAGATCATATCGCAGATATAAAATTTAACAGACCTGATAAGGGTAATGCACTTTCTAATAAATTGGTCAAGGATTTGACAAAAATGCTGGAAGATGCCGACCATGATTTAGATGTCAAAGCAATTATTCTTTCCGGCAAAGGTAAGCATTTCTGCTCAGGTGGTGATTTGAACGATTTTCTTGCTTTGCAAGATAAAACCGTGGAACAAAATTATGAAGAGATCGAATCCAGTGTTAAGCTATTTTCTTTTGGATTTAAGGTTCGAACTCCTATAATCACATCAATACAAGGTGCTGTAAGAGGTGGAGGATTAGGAATAGTAGCATTATCTCATCTATCTATTGCTGAGAAAAATGCTACTTTTGCTCTGCCTGAGATAAAACGCGGTCTTTTTCCTTTTACTATATTTCCTCTGCTTGCAAGAGCTGTAGGAGCTAAAAAAGCATTAGAACTCTCACTTATGTCAACTGTTTTAAGTGCTGATAAAGCTAAAGAGTGGGGGTTTATAAATGAGGTTGTCGATAAGAATCCTTATGAAAGAGCTGTAGAGATTGCTCAATATCTTGTTTCAAAAAGTGAACTGGCTATAAGAACCGGTCTCGAAACATATAACAGAATTACGGATTATGGAATCGGCATATTTGAGCATGCAGGACTTTTGAGAGCATTAACATTCAAAAGTGAAGAGTTCAGAAAAGGTGTAGAGGGGTTTCTAAAGCTAAAGAGATAAAAACAGTATGCTCATCGATCCGTAAGCCGAAATTAGATGAATCACGCAAAATATTTGCAGGAGGTATAAATGGATATAAAGATTCCTATGGCTGGCTCTATTGTGAAAATTAATGTCAAGAAAGGAGACATTATACATAAAAAAGATACGATAATGGTTGTGGAGTCGATGAAATTAGAGATGCCGGTTGACTCGCCTGCAGATGGTAAGATAACCGAGATAGTAGTTTCTGAGGGAGATTTTGTAGAAGAAAATCAGGTTGTGGCGAAATTAGAATGAAAAAAGTAAGGATTGGCGGCGGTCTTGGATTTTATGGAGATAGCTTTTTGCCGGCATTAGAGATGATTCTAAATGACAAGGTTTCATATGTCGCCTTCGAAGATCTTGCAGAACTAACATTGGCAATTCTTCAAAAGGACAGGCAGAGAGATCCCTCCGGTGGATTTACAAAGGATTTTATTCCTATGCTGAAACTGATTCTAAGTGAGGCCAAAAAGAGAGGCATAAAACTTATTACCAATGCCGGTGGTCTAAATCCGGAAGGAGCAGCTAAGGCTGCACTAAATCTTGCAAAAAAGATGGGGCTTCATATCAAAATCGGGCTTGTAAAAGGAGATGATCTGCTTGGCGATCTGAGTAAACTTTCATCTCTGTCTCATATGGAAACCGGCGCTTTAATTACAGAGGATATAATTAAAAAGGCGGTCTTTGCAAATGCTTATATAGGAGCAAAACCTATTGTAGAAGCCCTAAAAAAGGATGTTGACATTGTGATAACAGGGAGAGTTGCAGACGCTTCACTTTTTCTGGCACCGATTGTTTACGAATTCGGCTGGTCGTTTGATGATTTGGATAAGATAGCCGCAGGCACAACTGCAGGACATCTGCTTGAGTGCTCGACACAGGTCACCGGCGGAAATCATGGGGAAAAATGGTGGGAAATAGATGACATTGATAACATCGGCTATCCAATAGCCGAAGTTCATGAAGACGGAGCGTTATTCATCACTAAAACCAAAGACTCCGGCGGCATTGTGAACTTTGATACTGTAAGAGAACAACTGTTATATGAAGTTCATAACCCGGCACGTTATCTTACTCCTGATGTAACACTTAATATGATGGGAATCAAATTGCAGGAAACGGCAGAAAATGTGGTTCAGGTAACAGGTATAAAAGGCGAGCCAAAGCCTGAAAAGTACAAAATGCTCATTAGTTATCCGGATGGCTTCATGGGCCAGAGTATCATAGGGTATTCATGGCCGGATGCTCTCAGGAAAGCAAAAACTACTGAAAAAATAGTACGAAAGATAATAGAAAAAATGAAATTGCCTGTAAAAGATATCAGAGCTGAATATCTTGGATATAACTCATTTCATGGCCCTCTTGCAGATTCTACCTATGTTGAAGAATTAAATGAGATCTACCTGCGAATTTTAGGAAGAACCGATGACAAATATACTGCTGAGCAGATAAGCCGCATTATGGTACCATTAGCGTTGAGCGGCCCTCCAACCGCAAGCGGACTTTTAGGTTTTCAGAGAGTTAGATCACTCCTGGGCTTGTGGCCCACCCTCATTGAGAGAGAGTTAGTTGATAAAAGAATAGAGGTAAAGATTATGGAGGTATGACTGATGAAACTTAAGAAAGTGGCTTTCGCCCGTTCATCCGATAAGGGAGATAATGTTGATATAAGCCTTTTTGCCAGAGACAATGATGGTTATATATTAATTAGAAAAAGTGTAACAACAGAAAAAGTTGCCGGACATTTTGCTGCATTTGGGATTAGCGAAGTAGAACGTTATGAAGTACCAAATTTGCTTGCTTTAAAATTTGTGCTGCGTAACGCTTTAGAAGGCGGTGCCACACGCTGTATAAGAGCTGACAACCTTGGAAAAACTTTTAGCGGCGCACTATTACGTATGGAGATTTAAAGGAGGACCGGTATATGGGTAAAAGAGAGGAAAAAGTCTTAAAAGAACTTGAGCGAATAAAAAAAGGAGGACCACTTAAAGGACATGAAAAGCAAAAGCAAGCCAATAAGCTCTTTGTAAGGGATAGATTAAAACTTTTCTTTGATAACGATGAACCTTACACTGAAACAGGCAGTTTTGCACGCAATGGGGATTCAAAACTCCCTGCAGACGGCGTTGTGGCAGGAAGTGGAAAAATAGATGATAGAACCATCTTTTTTACTGCAAATGACTTTACTGTAAAGGCAGGCTCAATTGGGAAATATCATGGTGAAAAATTAATAAGAACACAAGAAGCAGCTATCAGAGCACGAAAACCGATACTATACCTTGTGGATTCCTCCGGCGGAAGAATCGATGAGGCAGCAGGACACCATGCAGACAAGGGAAGCGGCGGAAAGTTATTTTATCTGCATAGTATAATGTCCGGCAGTGTTCCTCAAATAGGTGTTTTATACGGGTCCTGTTTTGCAGGTACTGCATACACGCCTGTTTTCTGCGACTTACTCGTAATGACGAAAGATTCCGCAATGGCCATTGCGTCGCCGCGTATGGTTGAAATGGTTATAGGACAGAAAGTTTCAGCACAAGAGTTAGGGGGAGTAGATGTACATACAAAAGTGACCGGATCTGCGCATTTTGTTGCCAATACAGAAAAAGAAGCTGCAGAAATAGTTAAGAAGGTACTTTCATATCTGCCTGATAATTGCGATAAAAAGCCTCTCAGGAAAAGACCTGAAAATCCTAATACAAATCCTGCTGAAATTGATGACATAATACCTATGGAACCTAATAAACCTTATGATATTCATAAATTAATTGAAGCTATCGTAGATGGTAACAGTTTTTTGGAGGTAAAGAAATTTTATGCTGCAGAACTTACCACCGGTTTTGCTCGTTTAAATGGTGATGTTGTGGGAATTGTAGCAAATAATCCTGCCGTTAAGGGAGGAGCAATTTTTCCCGATTCTTCTGAGAAAGGTGCTGAATTTATCTGGTTTTGCGATGCATTTAACATTCCCCTTCTATACTTGGTAGATACCCCAGGTTTTATGGTGGGCAAAGCCGCTGAAAGGAATGGAATTTTAAAAAGAGGCAAAAAATTTATATTTGCAACTTCAAGTGCAACTGTACCAAGGATTTCGGTAATCATTCGTAAAGCTTATGGGGCCGGCATCTATGCAATGTCCGGTCCTGCATATGATCCAGATGTTACTCTTGCATTACCATCTGCTGAAATTGCCATAATGGGACCTGAGGCTGCAGTTAATGCTGTTTATTATAATAAAATAATGGCTATTTCTGATCTCAAAGAAAGAGAAATTACGGTAAAAAAATTAAGAACAGCATATCGTGAAAGTTATGATATTTTTAAGCTTGCCGGAGAAATGACTGTTGACGAGATAATACCTCCTAAAAATTTAAGAGATGAACTAATAAAATACTTCGAGACATATTCTGAAAAAGAAATTTTTTTACCAAAGCGCAAGCATGGAACTATCATCTGATGAAACTGAAATGTTCAAAAAAGTATTAATAGCAAATAGAGGTGAAATAGCGATAAGAGTCATCAGGGCGTGCAAAGAATTGGGTCTCAATACAGTAGCTATTTATTCAGAATCTGACAAAAACTCACCGCATGCAAAAATGGCTGATAACGCTGTAAAAGTCGGACCATCACCGGTTACTTTAAGTTATCTAAATATCGATGCCATAATTAGCGCTGCAAGAGAAACAAATGCTGACGCAATTCATCCCGGATACGGATTTCTTGCTGAAAATTCCACATTTATAAAGAGAGTTGAAGAGGAAAATTTAATATTTATAGGACCCCCTGTTGATGTTGTGGAAAAAATGGGCGATAAGGTTTTATCAAGAAAAATTGCAGTGGAAGCTAATGTACCTGTTGTTCCCGGATCTAACCCTTTTTCAGATTACAAAAATGCCGAGAAAGAAGCTGAAAAAGTTGGATATCCCGTTTTGCTGAAATCGGTAAAAGGAGGCGGGGGGATAGGTGCACAGGTTATAGATAATAAATCTGAACTCGAGAGGGCAGTTGAGCGTACAATGAAAGTTAGTGAGAGGTTTTTCGGCAGCAATCTTATCTACTTAGAAAAATACATCAAAAAAGCTCACCATGTGGAAGTGCAAATTGCAGCAGATAAAATGGGGAATATTGCGCATCTATTTGAAAGAGAATGCTCTGTTCAGAGGCGCTACCAGAAAATCATAGAGGAAGCTCCATCGCCCTATATTTTACCTGTTACGAGAGAGAAAATCATTAATGCAGCTGTAAGTATTGCAAAGACTGCAAATTATGAAAGCGCGGGAACTATTGAATTTTTAGTGGATAAAGAACAAAACTTTTATTTTCTTGAAATGAATACAAGAATTCAAGTTGAGCATCCCGTAACTGAAATGATTTGCGGCATTGATCTCGTTCGTGAGCAGATAAATATAGCTATGGGCAAGCCGCTTTCTTTCTTAAATGAGAGTATAAAACCGCTCGGTCATGCTATTGAATGTAGAATTTACGCGGAAGATCCTAAAAAAGGCTTTTTACCTAATAAAGGAAAAATTAACAGATACGAATACCCCTCAGGGCCTGGGGTTCGTGTGGATAGCGGAATTGAAGAAGGAATGGATATCAGCGTTTATTATGATCCGTTACTCCTTAAGGTTATAGCTTGGGATAGAGACAGGACATCCGCTATTGTGAGAATGATAAGAGCTCTTGATGAATTAAAAATAGAGGGATTGAAAACAAACATTACATTTGCTAAGGCACTACTTGGAACAGAGGATTTCCTCAATTCAAACGTTCATGTTCAATATGTGGAAGAAAATTTACAAAATATTTTACAGGGGGATTTTATATGAATGATGAGCATAAACTAATTTATAAAACAGCTCTTGATTTTTCACGCAAAAAGCTTTCTGAATTTGTGGATATAATGGAAAAGGAAGACAAATTCCCAACTGAAATTTGGGATATGCTTGCAAAACAGGGATATCTTGGTGTGGGAATTCCTGAGGAATACGGTGGATCCGGTGGAGATTATATTAGCGCCGCTTTAGTAGGACAAGCTATAGCGCGGGTAAGCGGCGCGATAGCTTTAAGTTATGGTGCTCATTTAAATTTATGTGCCCACAATATTTTACGCAATGGCGCAGATGAGCAAAAGAAAAAATACTTACCTAAATTGGCTAAAGGTGAATGGGTCGGAGGGATGGCTCTTACCGAACCGGATGCAGGTTCTGATGCAATGGGAATTCAAACAACCGCACATTACAGTAACAACAAATGGATTTTAAATGGTAATAAAACTTTCATTACTAATGGACCCACAGCAGACGTACTTGTAGTATATGCAAAAACAAACCCAAAAAAAGGGAGCAGAGGCATCACAGCATTTATTGTAGAAACAGATACCCCGGGGTTTTTGGTTTCCAGAAAATTAAAAAAACTTGGAATGCTGGGTTCGCCAACAGGAGAATTGGTATTTCAGGATGCAGCTGTTTCAGAAAAAAATATTCTTGGAGAAATTGACAACGGTTATATAGTAGTTATGAGCGGACTGGATATAGAGAGGGCATTTTTCTCAGCAATGGGTATCGGAACAATGGAAGAGTGCTTAGAGCTTTCTCTAAAATATGCAAAAGAAAGAAACCAATTTGGACAACCTATAGCCAATTACCAACTTATTCAAGCAAAGTTGGCAGACATTTATACACATTTGGAGCTCTCACGTACATATGTATACCATATTCTTAAAAAAGCTCAGAACGGTGAGAGGGTAAGTAAAGAAGCTGCTGCTGCTATCCTTTTTACCGCCGAAAAAGCAATGGACGCAGTTAATCAATGTCTGCAAATTTTTGGGGGCTATGGTTACATGAAAGATTTTCCCGTTGAAAGATTTTATCGAGATGTAAGACTGATGACAATCGGGGGCGGCACAAATGAAATAAGAAGATTAATTATTGCACGTGAGCTTTTGGGTAAGAGGTAGTATTTCACGGGGTCGTGTCTCAACATTGGACATTTCTCTTTTTTTTCAATGCTTTTAAACCTA
>CAJVZA010000053.1 GCA_913009315.1 uncultured Hippea sp. | reverse complement strand
ACGGGTTAATTCAAAGAAGTTTAACGAAGTATATGGGAAACCTCATAAAGCCCGCAGGGAAGTCAAATAAAGGGCAATCTTCAGGGGATTAAATTCTATAGGGCACTTCTGTTAATTCTAAGCGTTTCAAATTGAGAATTCAAATCCGTCTCATCAAGACGCAAATTGCAGGTAATAACAAGAGCTATTGCCAAAATTTGCAACGCAGAGGAGGCGAATTTGGGACTCAAGATGATCGTTTACGGATTAACAGAAGTGCCCTTAACTAACCGGTTAGTACCTCAAATTTTAATTTCTAAATCTCACCCTTTCTTTGACTTCTGTGAATCTGTTTACTGTGCAGTGGTCTCATAATGTGAGGAATTATTAGGTTGGCGCACTCTGTTGTTGCTATGAGCAGAGCGATCTGTCTGCATCTATCTGCACCGTTGGCGCGCGGCAGGCAGGTGCTACACGCAGACAGGCGAAGTAATTTTCCTGCAGTAATCATTCTAAATGATCTGTTTCTTGTGATTTGGTTCTGCAGGCATATTCGATGCTTATTTTCCTAAAAAATTTATTAACATTAAACATTCCGACAAAATTTTCTTCTGAATCAACAACAGGTACAAGATCAACATCCATTTTTGATGTATAGTTTATAATATCCGACCCGCTGCTGTTTTTCTTTAACGATCTTGGTTTTCTGGTCATAATCTTTTCTATTCTGTTATCACCGATTTTTCGTGACATTCTGATATCCCTCAATGATACAATTCCAATTAATTTATTTTCTTCCAAAACCGGAAAATATTTTGCTTCACTTTTCTCTATTATATCTTTTAACTCAACAAGGGTGTGTTCTTTTCTAAACATAGGAGTAGGCTCAATCAATTCCTCAGTTTTAATTTTGTTCAAAATCTTTAGCAATTCCGTATCCGATACATCGAATCCTTTTGATAGCATTGCTCTGTATGATGAAGAATCGTTGTAAAAAAGCGCAGCTATATAATTTGTCAATACTGAACCGATAAGTATCGGCACTATTAGTTGATAACTTTGCGACAACTCCATAACAATAAGAGCCGAACGAAGCGGAGCATTGGCAATTCCTGCTGTTACGGAAGCGGCGCCTATAAGTGCAATTGCTCTTGGATCTACGGTATTTGCAAGACCGCCCAGAAAGTAGCCTGAAAAACCTCCGATAAATATCGAAGGAGCAAAAACCCCGCCAAAAATATTGGATCCCAGAATAAGTGCTGTTGCAATTAGTTTTGTCGCAGAAAGAACAAAAGCATGAATCAGGTTTTGTTTTTGAGAAAAAATAGTTTCAATTTCGCCATATCCAATGCCTTTAATTTCAGGCATAACAGCTATCAGAACTCCTACAATCAGACCGATAATGGCGATAAAGAGATAAGGATTGATATTTAGCTTTTTCTCCAGCATGCCGACAGATGCGGCAAGTTTTTTAAATACCAGGACATATAGGGCAAAAATTATTGAGCTAAACAGGGCGAAATATAAAAGATGAAAACTGAACACAAGATGGGGAACTGCAACGGTTGGATAATTTCCAAGATAAAACCGGGAAATCAGCGTTCCGGTTATTACAGAGATTGTTACAGGTGTTAAAGTGTCGATACTTATTTTTCCAAGAATAATTTCAATTCCGAAAACGATTCCTGCAATGGGAGCATTGAATGTTGCTGCAATAGCAGATGAAACGCCGCAAGTTGCATACAAGGGGACGTTGCTTGCCGTAAATGGTATCATTTTTGAAAAAAGCGAAGAGATAGAACTGCCTAATTTCGCGATTGGACCTTCTCTGCCTACAGGTATTCCGGCTCCCACATGTATGGAGGTCAAAATTACGGCAATTATTCCCTTCTTATAATCAAAATCTCCTTTTTTGATAGCAATATTTCTTGCAACGGAATTTATTGTTGTGTTGCTTGTGTCTTTCAGGAAATTTTTTGAGACTATCCTGGAGAAAACAAGAATCAGCGGCAGCAATATTATATAAATATAGCTGTTTTGATCGGTATTGAATAAAGTCGAAAATAGTGATTCGTTTAATTTTATCAGTTCTCTGAAAAATATGGCAGAATATCCGCCGATGGCACCAACAAGGATGGGAACAACCAGAGCATTAAGAAATTTAATGCTTTTTTGTTTCATACCAGCTGTTTGATAATCTCAGCTATGCTTTCACCGTTTATAATATCTTTGATTGCTTTGTCCCAATAATTTTTTTTCTGCAAAGATTCTTTTATATAGCAATATATCTTGTCTCTCAATATTGATTCAATTTGATAGACCGCGCTCTCTTTTTTCTTGCCGATCGCATCAATAAGCTTTTGATGTTCCTCTATTGCTTCTAAAAGTTTGTCTATACCTTCGCCTGTTGTGGCGACCGTTTTTATAATCTCTATTCTTCTTCCGGATTCGGATATTTCTTTTGTCAGTTGGGCTGCCATAGCATCGGCGGCAGGCATATCTGACTTATTTACAACAAAAATATCCCCGATTTCCATAATGCCGGCTTTCATCGCCTGTATCTGATCACCCGTTCTTGGAGAAAACATAACTATCGATGTATCCACTAATTTTGATACATCAATTTCATCCTGACCTATTCCGAGAGTTTCTATAATTATTGGATCATATTCCGCTTCTGACAGTGCTGAAGCAATTGCTCCGCTTGAAAGAGCGATTCCTCCCTGTTTTCCTCTTGATGCTACGCTTTTTATGAACACATTGGGATCTGTTGCAAAGCGCTGCATTCTTATTCTGTCACCAAGAAGTGCCCCGCCTGAAAATGGTGATGACGGATCTGTTGCAACAACAGCCACCTTTTTCCCTTTTTCACGATAATGCTGTATAAGCCTGGTAATTAAAGTTGATTTTCCAACCCCGCCCGAACCGGTTATTCCAATTGTTTGAGAAAGAATCCTTTTTGTATAGTAGGAAAATTCTTCACCCTCTTCAATTTTTCGTATGAGCTGGGCGAGCTGTCTTCTGCTGTTTTCAACTGTTGTCATTTTCGTGATAGTTTTTTAGATAATTTATCGTTTTCGATGTTGGGGTTCCCGGACCGAACACAGCTTTTATCCCAATCCTTTTTAAATCAGGGATATCCGAATCCGGTATTATTCCACCCATAAATACCGGAATATCAGCGGCGTTGCGTTTTTTCAGAATCCGGATTATTTTTTCTGCTACAATCATGTGAGCGCCTGAAAGAATAGATATTCCTATAAAATCGGCTCCCTCATCTATAGCAGTAGAGACTATTTGTTCCGGGGATTGTCTGAGTCCGGTATAAATTACTTCGAAACCGGCGTCTCTCAATGCTCTGCTTACGACTTTTGCGCCTCTGTCATGTCCGTCCAGACCTGCCTTTGCTACTATAATTCTTAGTTTTCTCATTTTATCTCCACAAGCTCAATAAGCACGCCATTGGAATATTTTGGATGAATAAATGTTACGCGTGCCCCTTCTGCGCCTATAAACGGCTCTGCAATCTCCTGATTGTCTTTTCGTAGTTTGTCTATTAAAGAGTTGAGATTTTTTGTTCTGATTGCAATATGATGAACGCCTTCTCCCTTCTTGTCTAAAAATTTTCTTACAGGACTATCGTTTTTTGTGGGTTCTAAAAGTTCAATTTTTCCATTTTCTGTTCCAAAAAAGGCAACTTTAACGGCCTGGCTTTTAACCTCACTTATCATGTCCGCTTTGATGCCTAATATTGTCTCCCATTTCTTTGCTGCGCTGTCCAAAGATTTAACTGCTATACCGATATGATCTATCAAATTATCACCTGCTCCTGATACTCCCCAAAAATATCGCGAAGCGTATTTGAGATTTCACCAATTGTCATGTAATCCGACACTGCTTCAATAATTGGCGGTATCAGATTTTTGGTTTCATCTTTTGCAGCTTCTTTTATCATTTTAATATCATGTTCAATTTTTCGATTATCGCGAATCTTTCTGAGATTATTCAGTTTTTTTATCTGTTTTTTTGCCAGACTTTCATCGATCTTAAGTAGTCCTGTCGGTTTTTTTTCATCTATTTTAAATTTATTTACCCCTACGATAATTTCATCAAAAGATTCAATCTTCTTTTGATATTCATAACTTGCATTTTGTATTTCTCGTTGAGGGAACCCATTTTCAATAGCTTTGACCATGCCCCCCATATTATCTATCTTATCAATATAATCGGATGCCTCTTTTTCCATCTGATTCGTGAGTGATTCAACATAATAAGAGCCTGCAAGCGGATCTAACGTATCGGCAATTTTACTCTCGTAAGCTATGATCTGCTGGGTTCTCAGAGCCGTTCTTGCCGAATCTTCCGTAGGAAGAGCCAGTGCTTCATCGAACGAATTTGTATGAAGCGATTGTGTGCCTCCGAGCACAGCTGAAAGTGCCTGAATTGTAACTCTGATGATATTGTTGACCGGCTGCTGAGCCGTGAGGGTCGATCCGCAAGTCTGAGTATGAAATCTCAGCATCGTAGATCTTGGATTTTTGGGAGCAAAACGTGTTTTTGTAATTCTCGCCCAGAGTCTTCTTGCTGCTCTGAATTTTGCCGCTTCCTCAAATAAATCATTATGAGCGCCAAAGAAAAACGATATTCTGGGCGCGAATTTATCGACATCAAGCCCCGACTTTATTGCCGTTTCAACATAGCTTATACCGTCGGCAAGCGTAAATGCAACCTCCTGGGCTGCCGTCGATCCGGCCTCTCTTATGTGGTATCCGCTCACGCTTATTGTGTTCCATTTCGGTACATTTTCCGAACAGAACGAAAACAGATCTCTTATAATCCGCATAGAGGGGGAGGGCGGATAAATGTATGTTCCCCGAGCAATATATTCTTTCAGAATATCATTTTGTATGGTACCGGATATTTTTGACAGGTTGTTTCCTCTTTTTTTTGCCAAGGCAATATACATTGCCAGAAGAATAGCCGCTGTCGAATTGATAGTCATTGATGTGCTTACCTTCTCCAGATCAATACTGTCAAAAAGGATTTCCATATCGTTCAGAGAATCTATCGCTACTCCTACCTTGCCTACTTCTCCCTCCGAATGGGAATCATCTGAATCGTATCCAATCTGTGTTGGAAGATCAAATGCTATTGAAAGTCCGGTTTGTCCTTGAGAGAGCAAATATCGATATCGTTTATTGGAACTTTCTGCATCACCAAACCCGGCATATTGACGCATTGTCCAGAATCTTGACCGGTAACCTGTCGGATAAATTCCTCTTGTAAAAGGAAAAGTTCCCGGAAAACCGAGATTTTCTAAATAATCTTCGCTGATTGGTGAGGGCGTATAGAGTCGTTCGACTTCAATATTCGACGTTGTAGAAAATCTATCCCTTCTTTCGCCTACTTTTTTCAAAACAGGTTCAACAGATTCTTTTTCCCAATTTTGCTTTGTTTTCATGCAAATCTATTTGATTTTGAAAAGTTTGTCGGATGCTTCTACCATTTGAGCGTCTTTTACATACATCTCTTCGATGGTTCCATCTTTGGGACTCAGAATCTCATTCTGCATTTTCATCGCTTCAAGCACCACTACGGTTTCGCCTTTTTTTACGGTTTCGCCTGTAACTTTTTTTACTAAAACAATTTTCCCGGGCATTTCAGTTTCTATTATTTGAGGACCGCCTGACTTTTTCCCTTTTTTAGACAATTGTATGCGCTTTTGGGCTTCACTCAAAACCGATACCTGAAAATAGTTACCGCCCATCCAGATATCGTACCCGTTTTTGGATTTCTCGCAATCAATTTCATACGACTTGCCGTCTATGATAAGTGAATACGAATTCTCAGCCTTTACGAAATCAACCTGCCGAAGCTTTCCATCTATTTCGACATCAAATATTGAACCGCGTCTGCCGCTAACCTCTACTTTACTTTCTTCTTCTTTCAGACCTACATAATACATGAATACCTCAAATGAAATTACTTATGAGCGCCTCTATTAATCCAGTGTATTTCAAATTCAGAGCCCGAGTCCGCCTATAAGACGCAAATTGCAGCTCAAAATTATATTCCACAGATTATGACAGAGGTGCCGTTCTTATTGCTTTGGCTATAGACATTGCTGACATAGTCCCATTCTCATTCCGAAGTTTTTCCAGTTGGAGCTGCCTGTTTTTATGTTGTTATCGTCGCCGGCTGCAATATGGGATTTGTTAATTTCCGATAATATGGCAGCTGCAATAACGGCAACTTCAGAAAGCCGTTTATCCGGTTCATTTTTTATTTTCAGCAGATTATCAACAAATTCCGTAGAGATGCTGCCGTCAATAAACGATTGATCATTGAGTATTTTGCGATGAAACGATATAGTGGTTTTTATACCTTTCACGAGATATTCCGACAGCGCGCGTTTCATCCTTTCTATAGCTTGAGTTCGACTGTCACCCCATGTTATCAGTTTTCCTACGATCGGATCATAGAATAATGGAATTACCGCTCCTTCGTAAATACCGTTATCATTTCTTACACCGATTCCTCCCGGAACTCTCAGACCGATAACCTTTCCCGGTGACGGCCTAAAATTTTTCTCCGGATCTTCGGCGTATATTCTGCATTCAATAGCATGACCATTCAGTTTTATGTCGTCTTGGGTCAACTCAATAGGTTTGTTTTCGGCGATCTCAATTTGCAGTTTTACAAGATCGATGCCTGTTACCATTTCAGTTACGGGATGCTCAACCTGAAGCCGTGTATTTACTTCAAGAAAATAGAAGTTATACTTTTCGTCAAGCAGAAATTCAACGGTTCCTACCGAGTTATACCCTGCTGCGTCAGCGGCTTTGACAGCTGTTCTGCCGATTTTTTCTCGTAAGCGGCTATCTATTGCAGCCGATGGAGACTCCTCCAAAACTTTTTGGTGACGTCTTTGAATAGAGCATTCTCTTTCTGGAAACCACAAACTGTTTCCGTGGTTATCACGAGCTATCTGCACTTCAATATGCCTTGGATTGATAATTGCTTTTTCAATATAAATGGTATCATCGCCGAATGCGGCTTTTGCTTCGGACGAAGCAATTTCAAACGCAGATTTCAGTTCACTCTCATTTTTTACCAGTCTAATTCCTTTGCCGCCTCCGCCTGCTGCAGCTTTAAGCATAATGGGATATCCTATTTTTTCAGCTTCCTGTTCAAGCAGATCGTAGCTTTTTACCGGTTCTGTTGTTCCGGGAACAATAGGTACGTCGGAGCTTTTCATCTTTGTTCTTGCTCTTGTTTTGTTTCCAAGCAGATAGATTGAATCACGTGAAGGTCCGATAAAAATTATACCGTTTTTTTCGCATTCTTTGACAAATTCCGAATTCTCAGCCAAAAATCCATAACCCGGATGTATGGCATCGGCTCCCGATTTCAAGGCGGCATCAATAATTTTATCAATTCTCAGATAGCTTTCCGATGCCGGAGATTTTCCTATGTAGTATGCTTCATCCATGTATCGGGTATGCAGACTGTTCCTGTCAATCTCAGAATAAACCGCAACCGTTTTTATGCCCATCTCCCTGCATGCCCTTGCAATTCTGATTGCAATTTCGCTTCTGTTTGCTATAAGAATTTTCTTTATTTTCATTGTATAATCCTACAGCGGTATATTGCCATGTTTTTTGGGCGGAAGAGTCTGCCGCTTATTCTTTAGAAGATTAATAGATGCAATTATCTTCAGTCTTGTATCGGCCGGATCTATTATTTCATCAATGTAGCCTAATGAGGCGGCAATAAACGGATTGGCAAATTGGTCGCGGTACTCTGCTACCAGTTTAGCCTTCAAAGCATCAGGATTCTTTGATGCCTGCAGTTCCCGCCTTTTCAATATGTTGACGGCTCCATCGGGACCCATAACAGCGATTTCAGCTGTCGGATATGCCAAATTGATATCAGCTCTCAGATGTTTTGAACCTAAAACATCGTAAGCTCCTCCGTAGGCCTTTCTTACCACAATCGTTATCTTTGGGACTGTAGCTTCCGCATAAGCATACAAAAGTTTTGCACCGTGAACAATAACACCGTTATGCTCCTGATCGACTCCCGGCATATATCCTGGCTGATCTTCCAATGTTATTATGGGGATATTGAATGCATCGCAAAATCTTACAAATCGTGCAGCTTTGATGGCTGCTTTATAATCGAGAGCTCCGGCAAAAAATTTTGGCTGATCCGCCACAATACCAACCGATTTTCCTCCAAAGTGAGCAAAGCCGACAACCATATTTTTTGCATAATTTTCCTGAACTTCAAAAAAGGCTTCATCATCAACAATTTTCGCAATGAGATTTTTCATATCATACGGTTTGTTGACATCTGTGGGAATTAAATCGTATATTGACTCATCGCGTCTGTCTGCAGGATCCGAAGTCGGCAGGTCAGGCGGAATTTCCATATTATTTTGAGGTATAAAAGAGAGCAGTTCTACGGCTTTAAGCAGCGCCTCAGCATCATTGTCTGCAGCAAAATGAGCAACCTGAGTTTTTTCAGTGTGAACTTTGGCTCCCCCTAAAGATTCCTTATCAATCTCTTCACCGGTGACAGATTTAATGACATCCGGTCCCGTGATAAACATAAATGAAGTGTCCTGCACCATTATGGTAAAATCTGTTACAGCCGGAGAATATACGGCACCGCCTGCAGTAGGTCCCATTATAACTGAAATTTGCGGCACAACACCGCTCGCAAGTGTATTTCTCAAAAAAATATCCGCATATCCGGCAAGACTGACAACGCCCTCCTGTATTCTTGCTCCTCCGGAATCGTTAAGTCCGATTACCGGAGCTCCGTTCTGAACGGCGAGATCCATAATTTTGCAAACCTTTTTTGCGAAGGCTCCCGAAAGAGAGCCTCCGAAGGTTGTAAAATCATGGCTGAAAATATAAACCTGTCTGCCTTTTATCGTGCCGTATCCGGTTACAACGCCGTCTCCGTAAATTTTGGTTTTTTCCATTCCAAAATTGTGACACTGGTGAACAACAAATTTATCAAGCTCAACAAAACTTCCCGGATCAAGCAGAATTTCAATTCTTTCGCGCGCCGTCAGTTTGCCTGCTTTATGTTGTTTTTCTATCTTTTCCTTGCCGCCGCCGAGTTCAGCTATTTTTTCAAGTTTCCTCAGCTTATCTAACAGCGATCTCATTAGTTTGAAAGTAGGTTTCTTACTGCTTTGCCAATTAAGGCCGGATTTTCAACAACAGTTGCTCCCGCTTCTCTTAAAGCATTCATTTTATACATAGCAGTACCTTTTTTGCCGGTGATGATTGCTCCGGCGTGCCCCATTCTTTTTCCTTCAGGAGCCGTTCTGCCTGCTATAAACGCAACAACCGGCTTGGTTACATGCTTTTTTATATAATCTGCCGCAACAACTTCATCGTCTCCGCCAATTTCGCCGACCATTACAATTGCCTCGGTATCGGGGTCATTCTGAAATTGCTCCAGCCAAAAATTATATTTTGTTCCTATGACCGGGTCTCCTCCCAGTCCGGCGCATGTAGTTTCTCCGACACCTTCATGGGTCAGTTGATCAACTATCTCATAAACAAGAGTTCCGCTTCTGCTTATTACACCGGCTTTTCCTTTCTTGAAAATATTTCCGGGCATTATTCCGATTTTGCATTCGCCCGCAGAAAGTATTCCGGGGCAGTTCGGCCCTATCAGGGTTATTCCCTTGCCTTCAATGAATCGTTTGGCCATCACCATATCTCTAACGGGAATTCCCTCTGTTATGCATACGATAAGTTTGAGATTTGCGTCAGCCGCTTCCACTATTGCGTCTGCAGCGAACGGAGGCGGAACAAAAATGAGTGAGCAGTTTGCCCCTGTTTTTTCAACAGCTTCCATTACCGTATTAAAGACAGGAACTCCCAAGTGAGTGGTTCCGCCTTTTCCGGGTGTAACTCCGGCAACTACATTAGTGCCGTAATCTATGCATCCGGTTGCATGTATTGTTCCTTCTTTGCCGGTCATACCCTGAATTACTACTTTTGTATTTTTATTAACAAGAATACTCATTTTTCCTCCAATCTAAGCGTTTGCCATTTTTACGGCGGCAGCTGCAGCATCATTGAGGCTGCTGTAAACCTCAAATTTAAGTCCTGATTCCTTCAATATTTTGCTTCCTTCTTCGAAATTTGCTCCTTTCAGCCTGACAGCCATAGGAAGTGTAAGTTCCAGTTCTTTTGCCGCAGATATAATTCCGTTTGCAACTTCGTCGCATCTTGTTATCCCGCCGAAGATGTTGATAAGAATGGCTTTGATGTTTTCATCCTGCAAAATAAGAGAAAACGCATGACCAACCTTTTCTTTTCCCGCTCCGCCGCCTATATCAAGAAAATTTGCGGGCTCGCCTCCGGAAATTTTTATAAGATCCATTGTTGCCATTGCAAGTCCTGCACCGTTAACCATGCATCCTATATTTCCTTCCAGCTGCACAAATGAAAGTCCGTAAAATGAAGATTTTATTTCCGTCTCCGTTTCTTCTGTGACATCACGCAGTTTGGCAATATCTTTATGTCTGAACATTGCACTGTCATCTATATTTATTTTTGCATCAAGCGCCAGAATATCTCCTTCTTTGGTCAATATAAACGGATTAAGTTCTACCATAGAAGCATCATTATCTATGAATGCTTTGTAAATTCCGATAATGAGCTTTGAGGTCTGCTTTACCTGTTTTGAAAGCCCGAGCCTATATGCAATTTCTCTTGCCTGAGACGGCATAATACCTATAGTCGGATCAATCGTCCTCATAAAAATAGCATCCGGATTTGTCTCGGAAACCTCTTCTATGGACATCCCGCCTTCGCTGCTTGCCAAAAACATCGGCCGGCCTGACTTTCTATCAATTGATATGCTGATATAGAACTCTTTTTCGATATTAGCCGTTTTTTCGACAAGTAGTTTTTTCACTATTTTGCCGCCGGCCCCTGTCTGTTTTGTTACAAGTTTCATGCCGATCATCTTTTTTGCAATTGATTCGGCTTCTTCGGCCGATTTTGCTATTTTCACTCCTCCGGCTTCTCCTCTTCCGCCCGCATGCACCTGAGCTTTCAATATTACGGGAGCACCCAACTGTTTTGCAACAACCCATGCTTCCTGCGGTTCTGTTACCACAACACCATTCGGAACACTTATGCCATAGTGCGCTAAAATCCCCTTAGACTGAAATTCGTGTAATTTCATTTACCATTCTCCCTGTATCTATTTCTTTTTATTTTGTGCATCAACTGCAGCAATTGCTGCCATATTAACTATGTTGTCTACGCTGCTTGTTCTTTCAAGCACATGAACCGACTTCGGAAGACCCGTTAAAATCGGGCCGATCGGAATCGCTCCGCCGATTTTATAGAGCATTTTATAAGCGATATTTGCCGAGTCAAGATCGGGGAATATAAGAATGTTGGGTCTGTGTCCATTCAGTTTAGAAAACGGATAGAGTTTTGATATAATATCGGCATCCAGTGCCACATTGGCCTGGATTTCACCATCAACTATCAATTCAGGCGCAACCGAATGAATAATTTCAGTTGCCTTTCTTACTTTTTGTGTGTAAAGATTTTCATTTTCTCCAAAGTTAGAAAATGAAAGCATGGCAATTACCGGATCAATACCGACCACTTTTTTTGCAAAGGCTGCGGCATGTGTGGCAATATTGGCCAGAGTCGCTTCATCGGGGTTTATATTGATGGTTGTATCTGCAAGTATATACAGATGATCTTTGGCAATCATTATATAGATGCCGGCAACCGCAGAATGTTCAAAAGATCCATCTTGAAATATCTTTAAAAATGGCTTTACGGCTGTCGAATAGGCGTAAAGCTGACCGGTAACAACTGCATCAACATAATCTTGGTCAAGTGCCATAGCTGCCAGATAATTTCTTCTGTGCTGCACATAATCTTTGGCTTTTGAGATCGTCATTCCTTTTCTTCGGCGCTTCTCATACAGCTTTTCCGCGTAGTCATCCATAAAAGGAAATTCTTCGGGATCGATTACTTCAACGAAATCCCAGTCAATTTCTATATTTTTATCTCCGGAAGTTTTTATAAGCTCCTTTTTGTTTCCGATCAGCACGGGTTTAGCAAGATTCTGTGTCATAAGTATATCCATAGCCAACAGTATTTCATCGGAATCTGCCTCAGTAAACAATATTCTTTGAAGATCTTCCTTTGCCCTGGCAAAAATGTTGCGCATAAAACTGTACGAAACATTTGTCCTTTCTTTCAGCTGCTCCTTGTATTTACCGATATGAAAACTTTTTATTCCAGCTACTCCCGAATTCACAGCAGCTTCGGCTACCGCAGGGGCTACGTAACCCAAAAGACGGTGATCGAACGGTTTGGGAATTATATAGTCGCGGCTGAATGAAAGATTTTTATCGTTATATGCTTTTATCACTTCGGATGTCACGGGTGATTTTGCAAGCCTCGCCAGAGCGTATGTGGCTGCTTTCTGCATCTGGATATTGATTGCAGTTGCTCTTACATCCAAAGCGCCTCTGAAAATAAAAGGAAAAACCAGCAGATTATTTATCTGGTTGGGATAGTCTGATCTTCCGGTTCCCATTATTGCGTCAGGATTTGCCTCTTTTGCGGCTTCATAACTTATTTCCGGTGTCGGATTGGACAGGGCAAAAATTATAGGATTTCCGGTCATCGATCTTACCATCTTTTTTGTTACGATATTGCCTTTTGATACACCAAGGAAAACATCGGCGCCTTCCATAGCGTCTTCCAATGTTCGTCTGTTTGTATTTATGGCAAAATATTCTTTATATTTGTTTACATGCTTCTGTCTTTCTTTGTAGATTACTCCGCTGCTGTCGCAGACTGTAATATTTTCGTGCCTTACGCCAAGCTTTTCCCAGAGCTTAAGACATGATAAACCGGCTGCACCTGCACCGCTCGCTGTGACTTTAATATCTTCGATTGATTTTCCCGATAATGAAAGCGCATTCAGCAGACCGGCTCCGGTAACAATAGCCGTTCCGTGCTGATCATCATGAAAAACCGGAATACTCATCATTTCGGTAAGCTTTTCTTCTATATAAAAACACTCAGGCGCTTTTATATCTTCTAAATTTATTCCTCCGAACGTAGGTTCGAGTGATTTGACTATGTCAATCAGTTTATCGGGATCTTTTTCATCAACCTCTATGTCAAAAACATCAACATCACCGAATTTTTTGAACAATACCGCTTTTCCTTCCATAACCGGTTTAGATGCGCTTGCTCCGATATTTCCCAATCCCAAAACGGCTGTTCCGTTGGATAGGACTGCAACGAGATTTGCCTTTGCAGTATAAAGGTAGCTGTTTGATTTGTCTTCTTCGATAAGCTTGCATACCGATGCGACTCCTGGAGTATAAGCCAAGCCTAAATCAAGCTGGGTTGTTAAAGGCTTTGTTGGGTGAATTTCAAGCTTCCCGGGTCGCCCCTTACTATGGTAATTAAATACTTCTTTATCTTTTATCCTCATTTGTAACCCTCAATTCTTTAATAGTTGCAATTGTAAATTTTAATCAGACCAAAATCCTTTTTAAACAATTTTATTCTATCTCTTGACTCATGGAATGTCAATTGTGCAATATTACCATTTGTCAAAATCTTATATCTAAGGACTTCTGCATAATTTTATTTTCAAAAAATACTCCTTGTCGTCCGGTACAAGACAACTCAAACTTTCTCCATCTTGCCTGTTGTTATATCAAAAAACTCATGATAAAGTTTAAAATCGGTCTGCGGACAGATTTTACCCGGTATATCTCACGTGAGAATATGTTCTTCGCAGCAAGTTTAATAGAGAGAGTCTCTATTAACAGTAAACAATCATCCTGAATCCCAAATCAGCTCCCTTTGTGTTGTAAATTTTGGCAATAGCTTTGCTGTCTGTACCTTTATGAGACCTGCCTGTACGGGCAGGCATGCAGACAGGCAACGCACAGGCAGACGGATTTGGACACTCGATTTGGAACGTTTAGAATTAATAGAAGTTTCCTTAAGATCGTGGACATGTATTGATTCTATTGTCAATTTTGCTTTGTCGATGTTTGATGCAGGAGTGTTTGCCATGGTTGGTTCGTAAGCGCCTGCAATCGCCGAACCTTTTATTTTACAGGAAGATCCATCTGAATATTCAAGAACGATTGTAATTGCTTTTTCGTTCACAAAAATCTCCTCTTTTTATAACTTTCCGCAATGCATGTTTCGAAAATTGCCTCTACATTATGCAGACATCATCATCTGCATAATAACCTTTTTCAAGGTGCTTCGGCATCATGCATATTGCTTGAAATCATTATGAGACCACTGCACAATAAGCAGATTCACAGCTTTTTATGAGGTTTTCTATAGACAAGGCAAACTTCTGAAGGACTAACGGGTTAATTCAAAGAAGTTTAACGAAGTATATGGGAAACCT
>CAJVZA010000052.1 GCA_913009315.1 uncultured Hippea sp. | reverse complement strand
ACTGGAGTTCAGACGTGTGCTCTTCCGATCTGGCAGCCCATGTCAAATCATTTGGAAACGGAATCGTTTCACCGGCAAGATTAAATGTCAGTTTATCTGCAGACGGACCTATTGAACTGACGGAGCTGCCGCTTCCTACGCACGCAGATAACCCAACTGTCCCCAACATAAACATTATCACAATTAAACCTTTTTAATTAACTCTCCTTATCCGGTTTTATTTTGTATTTCAGTTTATTGTATCTATTATGTATTGTTAGAAGTTCTTTTCTTCTTGCCAAAAATTCATTCTTCTTTTTCCTGAGCCAATCTCCATGATTAGACCAGTTAGCTGTTATAACAGGTTCGCCTGTTTTATGGGGCTTGCCGCAGACAGCACAGTTAACGGTTTCGTTTGAAATTTTAAAGCAGTTTGAGCCGCAGAAATTGCAGAATTCATCATAATTGGTTTCTTTTTTAATCTCTCCCGACAAAATTTTGCCGATATTAATGATCTGCTTCTTGTGATTTTCGATATCACCCGGAAGAGTGGCTACAAAATCGGCTTCTGCTCTGACATCAAGCTCCATTGAAAATGCAGCAGACGCAAGGGAAGAGAGTGTAAGCCCTTCCCATCCCTTGATTCCCGAAACAGCCAGCAATACAACAGGCGTATTTTTTATGTTCTTATATTGGTTCAGAAGCAGCATTCTATCTAAGAACAGCTTCCAAACCCCATTTATCCCCATAAAATAAGTATTACTGATAAAGATAAGGGCATCTGTCTTGTTAATCTTATTTAATATCCATGTTACATCATCATCTATTACGCATCCTTCCTGAAAAAGGCAGCTGTAGCAAGCAGTGCATGGCTTTAGATTCAGATCGTACAGATTGATAATTGATTTATGCTCAAACCCTGCAGCATCAAGAATTATTTTTGCCGCAATCTCACTGTTTCCATCGTTTCTCGGCGTCGCAATAATAGCCAGTCCGGCAGTCACATCGTCTCCATAACAACTGCGGTTCCCTGACCTCCTCCAATACAAGCCGAGACAATGCCCTTATTTTTGCGGCGTCTCTTGAGCTCCTTCAAAATAGTGATTATCAGCCTTGTGCCGGTTGCAGCCAGCGGATGTCCGATTGCAACTGCACCTCCGTTAACATTTGTTCTGTCAAGATCAAGCTCAAGTTCTTTGGCAACTCCCAAAAATTGGGAACTGAATGCTTCATTAATCTCTATCAAATCAAAATCACCAATGGCAATGCCGGCATTTTTCGCAGCCTTTTTCATTGATGGAACAGGCCCCAAGCCCATATAGGATGGATCAACGCCGCTTATACCCCATGAGAGTATTCTGCCGATCGGATTGTATCCATTCGCCTTTGCCCATTCCAAAGAAGCCACAATGACTGCGGCTGCTCCATCTACGATCCCCGATGCATTGCCTGCGGTAACCGTACCATTTTTTTTGAATGCGGGTCGGAGCTTCGCTAAATCATCTCGTGAAATATCGAATCTGATATGCTCATCGATTTTTAACGGCTTTTTCATCTTTTTCGGATCATATATTTCAATAATCTCATCATCCAATCTGCCTGATTCCGCAGCTTTTGCTGCTCGTTTCTGGCTCATATACGCAAAATCGTCAACCTCGTCTCTACTTACGTTATCTTTCTCTGCAATATTCTCAGCAGTGAGCGCCATCGGCAAATCCGTATAACTGTCGGTTAGCGATTCCCAGAGATAGTCTTCTAACGGCGGTTTGCCGCCAAGTCTCATTTTTCCAAAACGGACATCTCTTAAGCAATATGGCACCTGGCTCATTGATTCGGTGCCTCCGGCCAGAACAACATCCGATTCACCTATCATTATTTGTCTTGCCGCTTCAATAACCGCCTCGAAACCTGAACCGCAGAGGCGGTTAACCGTGAGTGCCGGCACCTCAATAGGAACTCCGCTTTTCAGTCCAACATGTCTTGCAAGATATATGGCGTCTTTTGAGCTTTGTATGACATTCCCAAATACGATATGGTCTATCACGCCTTTCGGAAAATCCAATTTTTTAAAGAGATGCTCTGTTGCAATTACGGCAAGATCGGCTGCGGAAAAATTTTTCAGTGCCTTTCCGAAATCGCCAAACGGTGTTCTGGCGCCATCTATAATTACTACTTCTTTTTCTTTCATTTTAGCCGGCTAATCTTTTCTGTTAAAGCAGGTATGAATTTTTTCCAGTCGGCCACAATTCCAAATCGAGCCCTTTTGAATATTGGAGCTTCCTCGTCTTTGTTCACTGCTACAACAATTTTTGCATTGGTAATTCCGGCTAAATGCTGACTTGCTCCGCTAATTCCAACCGCAACATATAGATCGGGTGCCACAATTGTTCCTGTCTGGCCGACCTGCAGGCTGTTTGGAACCCAACCGGCATCAACTGCTGCTCTTGAAGCACCGATGGTTCCTTCGAAAAGTTTTGCAAGTCTGGAAAGACTGTCAAATCCTTCGGCTCCTCCGATTCCCCTTCCTCCTGAAACTATGACCGGGGCATCTTCCAGGCTGATTCCTTCGGCTTCTTCCATACTGGTTTCCAATAGTTCAATCCTTTTTTCTGAAACCGCTATGTTTTCAGCTTCGGTTTGGCCGTCCAGCGGATTAGGATTAAAGTAATTTTCCCTGAGAGAAATACAGATTTTCTTTTTATTCGATTCATATTTGGCAATCGCTTTACCGCCATATACCGGATGAGTAAATACGATATGATCGTTTTCTTTTTGAATATCGGTGACTTCCGTTGTTAGAGATGCACCAAGCTTGAATGCTATTTCAGGCAATATAGAAAGACCTATGTCACCCGATGATATTATATAATCAGCGTCATTTGCAAGTTTCAACACAGAATCGGTAAGATTTGCTCCAAGAGATTCTGTTGTCACCCATGCCTTATTCCATGATCCCGGGACACTATTTTTATCGGTAATTACAATAGCTTCATGATCGGTGCACAATGCGGCTGCAACAGTTTTCAATTCCCCTAATCTTTTTGGATTATCTGAGCTTATTATCAATGCCTTCATAACAGGTGCTCCTTTTTCAGATTATTTACAAGCAGATCGGCTGCTTCATGAATATCATCAGAAGGCAAAATTTCGCATTCATATTCAAGATTTGGGATTTCAACCGATATCTCCTTCATAACCGAATCATTCGACGAGTCGGCGGTTAATATGTCGACAGGTTTTCTTTTTGCCTGCAATATTCCCCTAACGGCCGGAATTCTCGGAACATTGGTAGGATCGTCGGTAATCGATAATACCACAGGCGCTGCAGCTTTAAGTTTTAATATGCCTCCCTTGATCTGCTTAATAAGTATCAGTTCATTTTCGTTGATGCTGATCTGTTTTACTATGGGTACGTACGGCAAAGAGAGCATGCTTGCCACTAATGCAGGAACAACCCCGCGTTCAAGATCTGAGGATTGACGCCCCGCAAGAATAAGATCATGCTGTTTTTCTTTGATAATCTTTGCGCATTCAGCAGCAATCACGGCCGGATCATCATCGTTTCCCTCAATCATAGTTAATGAATTTGCACCCATAGCGAGCGCCTTTCTCAAAATTGCTACATCCGATTTGCTGCCATAGCTGATTATCTCAACCTCGGCACCGGATTTTTCGGCAACCTGAATCGCAAGTTCAATGGCATGTTCATCATACAATCCTATCATTTTGTTGTAACGATCTTTTATTCTGTTACCCTCAAGTTCAAAATCCGATGACGGTATTTCATAATCGCTTACAACCTTAGCCAAAACGGCTATCTTCATCCTAACCTCCCAAACAATTGTTTCATAAATGCCTCCATAAGTAATTTTTGCAGCTTAAATTATATTTTCTACACTTACACATCTGTGGCGCCATTATATGCTTGCGCATCATTATGTTATATTTTAATTGCATTACCATCATTCTATCGATTTTACTTATTTATCTTTTGAATATATCCTTATAATCTTGCCGCAAATCCCTCTTTAAAATTTTTCCTGTCGGGGTTTTTGGCAGTGTTTGAACAAAAATGACTTTTTTAGGAATTTTAAACGGAGCCAGATGTTCCCTGCAATGTTTGATAATTTCATCTTCAGTAATCTTTTCACCTGATTTGGGTACAACCACAGCGCTAACCGCCTCTATCCATTTTGGATGAAATAATCCAATAACGGCCACCTCCTGAACGCGTTTATCCAGATAAATTACCTCTTCTACCTCTCTCGTGGAAACATTTTCTCCACCGGTTTTGATCATATCCTTTTTGCGATCGACTACTGATATGTATCTGTCTTCATCCAGAACACCCAAGTCTCCGGAATGAAACCACCCGCCTTTCATCGCTTCTTCTGTTTTTTCGGCATTTTTAAAATACATCATCATAGTATGAGGTCCCCGACCGCAGATCTCCCCGGGCAGATTTGTGCTGTCAATGGAATTGCCGAAGTCATCCTCTAATCTGGTTTCCATATTGAGCGCACCCATGCCTGCGGAACCCAACTTTCTCAGGGCATCTTCCGACTTTAAAATGGTATGATACGGCGCAAGCTCGGTTTGACCGTAATAATTGTAGATCTTTGTTCCGGGCAGCCTTTGCAGCAGCTCTTTCAATATTTCTATCGGCATGATTGATGCTCCGTAATAGAGTTTTTTCAAGCTGGAAAGATCATAGTTGTCAAATGCATGATGCCGCAAAATTCCGATCCAGATTGTCGGCGGAGCAAAAAGCATAGTTGCCTTAGTTTCCTGAACTTTCTTCAAAATCTCTTCAATATTCGGGCCCATAAGGATATTGGTGCCTCCAATATAAAATATCGGATTCAGAAATACATCTCTTTGGGCACAGTGGTAGATAGGCATGGCATTGATATTGATATCGGAACTATCGTATCCTCCATCTATGATGCACCCCATGTATTCAGCTATTAAAGCCTGATTATTGATAATTACCCCTTTGGGTTTGGATTCCGTTCCGCTTGTGTAAGTCATCTGGCAAGGATCTTCGATGCGCAGTATCTTATTCGGTTCCTGTTCCGGATAAGCGTTATACAATGAATCGAAGTCCAGAAAAGTATCATCCGGTGCTGCTTGTCCTGCGCCTTGATTAGACCAGATCAAGGTTTTGACGCTCGGCATATTTTTAAGGACATCTTTGACCAGATCGTACAAGCTGTCTTCAATAATAAAAACCTTGCTTTCGGAGTTATTTATACAATATTCAATTTCCGGTCCGCGCAAAAGATAGTTGATTGCCAGATAAACTGCACCTGCTTTGCAGCAGCCCATCCATGTTAAGACATGATGCAGACTATTATGGGCCAGAATTGCCACCCGGTCATACTTTTTAACCCCTATGCCGAGCAGTGCATTAGCCGTCTTGTTGCATTGTTTTTCCAGCTCGTCATAAGTTAGGCTGATATCCTTGTAAACCAGCGCAGTTTTATCCGGAAAATGATAAGCGCTGCGCCGGATCATATCCGCTATTACCCAACGATTGACTTTATTGTAACGCTTGAGTATATACTCTATATTCCCTTTATTTAATGTTTCGAAACAGCTTTTATCTGCATTGTCCGCGGGTTGATCTTTTTTCATTGTTCCTCCCTCAATTTTAACTTTTTCTTATATTTTATGCGGAATACCTCCTGGGAATATACCCGGGACTTCCTGCCCTTATAAGAACATCCCCTGCTCCCGGCATTTCCACATGAACTGCCTCCGCTCCCATAACTGACAGGAGCGTAGATGCCCATAGACTATAGTATAATACCATATCCGGTAATATCCAACACTCGAATCCCTTTGAAAGTCTCCTGTTTTACCATGATTTTCCTCATTTGATCATCAATCATATTTTTTCTCTTTCAGCATGAATGAATTGCCTCATCAGTGTATTACTCGCAGGAAAGTTTCTGCAAAGCTGTCCTATATTTCTGAGAAATATCCGTTGATCTTTTCAAATCATAGTCATAAAAGACAATGACGGTTTCTCCATCTGCATATATAGTTCCGTCCTCTTCTCCGATAATTTCTGTAAATATAGTAAAACTCTTTTGGCCTATCTTAGATACGCAGCATTCAGCTTTTATTTTTGTGCCTATAAAAAGAGGTATTCTATAATTGCAGCTATTCATAGCAGCTATTACAGGTGCTTTGCTCAACATTCTATCGCTGCTATTCAAACCGAATATCTCTTTAAACAGCTTGATTCTCACCATTTCAAAATACGTAACATATACTGCATTATTGACATGACCCATCGCATCTGTATCTCTAAAACGAATCTGTATATGCTCACTTATCCTGTTTTTCATCAATCTTCCTCCTCAACAATTTGCCGGATGTTTTGCGCAATCCGTTGATATGTCTTTATCATTATGAGTGGTCTCATAATTATTTTACATTTGTGCTAAATCATCCTGGAAACAATAAATGTCGTATATCTCCTATACTCTGCCATTTAGCCTGCTTGTCTATTTCTTATATAACCTTTTCTTTTCTAAGATTCACAATTTCTTTATTTGTTTCTCCCAGTTTTTTTAATATTTCTTCCGTATGTTGACCAAGGGCAGGGGGCGATAGTCTTACTCGTGCAGGTGTAGCTGAAAATTTACCCGGAAAATTTATCTGGCGAATCGTTCCTTCTTTAGGATGTTCTATCTCACAAATCATTTTGCGATGAATAATTTGAGGATCGGAAAGCATTTCATCAAAACTATTGACCGGCTCACAGCAGCAATCTACATCTTTTAATAACTCAATCCATTCATCTTTCGTATGCTCTAAAAATACCTTTTTTACTTCAGATATTAGCTTCTCAGCCTTTTCGCCTTCATCCATCTGTCTTGGTATCATGTCCTCCATTCCTATGGCCTTACAAAAAGCTGACCAAAATTGAGGTTCAAGAGCACCCAAAGACATATATCCGCCATCTTTTGTTTTGTATATATTATAGCAGGCAAATTGTCCTGTTAGTAACTCGGATGAGGGTTTGGGAATTTTACCATCGGCAAAATATTTCCCGAGATACATGGTTGACCATGTCATAGCAGCATCTGTCATAGATATATCGATATACTGTCCTTTACCTGTTTTTTCTCTATCAATAATGGCAGCTAAAATACAGTAAGCCGCCATCATGCCCCCACCAATATCAGCAATCTGTATGCCGGGTATTACAGGCTTTCCATCTTTAGTTTTCGTTAGCCCTGTGATGCCCGCAATAGATAAATAATTTATATCATGGCCGGCTTTCTCTGCATACGGACCATCCTGACCATAGCCGGATATGGAACAAACAATAATTTTAGGATTAGATTTTTGAAGTTTTTTATATCCAATTCCAAGCTTTTCCATTACACCGGGACGGAAGCTCTCCAACACAACATCAACATTCTTAACCAGATCAATAAATATTTTTTTACCACGTTCGCTTTTAAGATTTAAAGTCATGCTTCTTTTGTTCCTGTTCAGTGCAAGAAAAAACGCACTTTCCGCTTTAAGTTTTGGGAGATAATATCTTATATAATCGCCTCTGCCCGGCTCTTCCACTTTAATAATTTCTGCGCCAAGGTCTCCTAACATCATAGAACAGTATGGTCCGGGCAGCAGACGTGACAGGTCAAGCACACGTATGCCCGATAATGCATCAAACGACATCTTTAATTCTCCTTTTTTATCATCACTTAAATCCATAAAAGCTATATATCAATAGTTTATCTAAATCAGCTATCTCACAAATTAATAGGTAACTTGCTTTTCATATACATCGTTTCAGCATCTAAACTAACAACTGATAATATAAACATTATAAGTTCCTGCTTATAACTATACGCTGTATTTCCGATGTACCTTCCACAATCTGTCCTACCTTGCATTCTCTATAGTAACGTGACACCGGATAATCATCCATAATGCCATATCCTCCGTGAATTTGCAAGGCATCACTTGCAGCCTTTTCTGCCATTTCAGAACCAAAAAGCTTGGCATAGGACGCTTCCAATGCATGCGGCATATTATTATCTTTCAACCATGCTGCTTTAAGATACATGTTTCTTGCCAGCTCAATATTCATAGCCATGTCAGCTATCTTGAAGGAAACTCCCTGGAAACTGTAAATCGGTTTTCCAAATTGAACTCTCTCCTTCGCATATTTGAGTGAAGCATCAAAACATGCCTGAGCCAGACCTACACTCATGGCGCCAATACTAATGCGGCCTGTATTCAAAACAGCAAGATGTTGGGCAAAACCCCTGTCTTGCTTCCCCAGTATATAGCTCTTAGGGATATGACAATCCTCAAAGATACATTCATTTGTTGCCAAACGATGTACTGCCATTTTATTATACCTTTTCCCAACTGTAAATCCACGCGTACCTTTAGGAACAATAAAGGTGTTGATTGCAGGTTTACCAACTTTTGTCTTAGGTGTTACCTTAGCTGTAATGATTATGATGGAAGCATTATCAAGCCCAATATTTGTTATAAACTGTTTCGTTCCGTTTATAACCCATTCATCACCATCAAGAATCGCTGTTGTTTTGGTAGCTCCGGCATCAGAACCCGCATCAGATTCGGTAAGTCCAAACGCACCAATCTTTTTACCTTGTACTATAGGAATCAGCCATTTTTGCTTCTGATCCTCTGTACCAAATTCGTACAGCTCCTGAGCTATGAGGCCGGTTGTAACATCCAGCAAAGCTCCAAGACTCATATCTACACGTGACAACTCTTCTATGCAAAGGTGCATTTCCACCCAATCCCCTCCGCCTCCGCCGTATTTCTCAGGAAACGGGATACCCATCATTCCAAGCTCTGCCATCTGTTCTAAGATTTCATAAGGATATTCTCCGGCTTCTTCTATAGCTTTAACTTGCGGTGCTACAACATCATGTGCAAATTTTCGTGCCATATCTCTAATCATAGTTTGTTCTTCCGTTAACCTAAAATCCATATGCCAGCTCCTTCTCTTATTTACAATTCATCTGTTTTACAAATGAGCCTATTTTTATATGCAGGCTGTTCTTTTATAAATATATATTAGAGGTAATGCGAAGTAATACTTATTTAGGCTGCATTCTAATGGCGCCGTCCAATCTGATAACTTCACCATTCAGCATTCTATTTTCAATGATATGCTGAACCAGCCTTGCATATTCCGATGGTTTACCCAATCTTTGCGGAAACGGCACCATTGCACCTAAAGCGTCCCGTATTTTTTCCGGCAATGATGCGAGCATTGGAGTATCAAATATGCCCGGCGCAATCGCCATCACTCTAATCCCATACGCAGCGCACTCTCTTGCTATCGGAAGAGTCATACTTACGATACCTCCTTTAGATGCACTATATGCAGCTTGACCAATCTGACCATCAAATGCAGCAACGGAAGCAGTATTTACTATAACGCCTCTTTCACCATCATCGCCCGGCTTATTTTTGATCATCTGTTCTACAGACAACCTGATTACATTTACCATTCCTAATAGGTTGATTTGAATTACTTTGTTAAAATGATTAAGAGACATCGGGCCTTTTCTGCCATGAATTTTCTCCGCAACTCCAATGCCGGCGCAATTAATATCTATATTGATACCGCCAAAGGTATTAATGGTTTTTTCTATTCCTGAACTCACGCTATTCTCACTGGTAACATCGACATTGACAAATATAACATTATTTCCTATCTCTTCAGCCAGTGATTCACCTTTGTCTGCTTTAACGTCAAAGATAGCAACTCGTGCACCCTTACCGGACAATTGTCGAACTGTGGCGGCCCCCAATCCTGACGCGCCTCCTGTAACAATAGCAACACAATCTTTTATTTCCATACTATTCCTCCTTTTCAGATTTATTCCTTTAATGGATATACTTACCTATAATTATGCAGCAACATTCTGTGCAAACCGGTTAAAGTTCATTACCGAATAAGGCTACACTTGTCACACTCATGGAGGGAAAACCTCCTAAGTTATGCGTAAGCCCCAAGCGGGCGTTTTTTATTTGACGAGGACCGGCTTTCCCCTGAAGTTGCTTATAAACCTCATAGATCATTCTGATTCCCGATGCTCCGATCGGATGACCAAAACAGTTTAGTCCGCCATCTGTTTGACAGGCAATTTGGCCATCTAAGTTAAAAAGGCCGGATGCCACATCTTCCGATGCCTTGCCGCGGGGTGATATTTGCAAATCCTCATAAACAATAAGCTCCGTTATAGAAAAGCAATCATGCACTTCCATAGTATTGATTTCTTCTCTCGGATTCTTTACCCCTGCCTCTCTATATGCCCTTGCACCGGCATAATATGTGGTAGGTATATTTGTTCCATCCCACTTGGTATATAAAGATTCTTCACCTGAGCTTACCGAAATTTGTAAAGCTTTTACATAGATTGGATCTTTTCTGAACTCTTTTGCTTTATCTGCCCGAACCACTATTACCGCTGCGGCTCCATCGCTTACACCGCAGCAATCATATAACCCTAAAGGAGCTGAAATCATAGGTGCTTTCAATACAGATTCCTCTGTGATCTCGTTTCTTAGATGGGCTCTTGGATTTAATGCCCCATTCTTGTGACTTTTTATGGAAACTTTTGCTAATGTCCTTCTGCCTTCTTCATATTTTATTTTATATTTTGAAAAATATCTTGTAGCAAGCATCGCAAATGCTCCGGGTGCGGTTATATTGGGTAATATATAACGATTTTTTGTTCCCATTGAAGAATTAAATTCAGGAAGTCCGCCGTAACCTGTGTCTTTTAATTTTTCGGCTCCTACAGCTATAGCTATGTCGCACGCTCCGGACGCCACAGCATAGCATGCGCCTCTAAAAGCTTCTGTGCCTGTTGCGCAGAAATTTTCTACTCTTGTTACAGGTATGAAAGGGAGTTTTAATGTGGTCGAAAGGGGAAGTGCACTTTTACCAATATTTACTTCATCAAAACAGCTGCCTAACCATGCTGCTTCAATTTTGTTTGGTTCTATGCCGGCATCTTCAATTGCTTCTTTATAAGCGTCCACTATCAGATCTTCTTCACTTTTATCCCATCTTTCACCAAACCTGGTGCAGCCCATGCCAATTATTGCTACTTTATTTTTAATACCTTCAGACATCATTACCTCCATTATCAGTATCCGGGGTTGCTTTCCAAAAATATCCGTACAGACCTCTTGATTTATCATAAAATTTACGCCTAAAAGTCATTTTAACAGGCATACCTACATAAAGTTCATCAGAAACGCAATCCGTCAGGTCAAACCAGTAGCGCCCTCCTCCATCAAAATCTATGATACCATATATGGCGGGCGGATTTAGACTAAATGCCAATCTATCCGCAGTAAAAGTGAAAATTTCGCCTTTTTTATTAGCAAATACATAGTCCTCCATTTCATCTATTGCTCCACATTTGGGATTGGCGCATATACGCTGAGGCGGATAAAAAGGTGTACCGCATTTTTTGCAACGCGATCCGTGCAGCTTTAGTATGGCATTCCTTTCACGCCAGAGAACAGAAAGCGAGGAAGACGCAACTTCTCCTCTGATACCTTTTTCAACATCTGCTTTGCCTCTAAAGGTTGCAAGCTGTTCATAATTGTCTAATTCTCTTTTTCTACTCGATACATTTTCAAGATTAAATTGTTCTCTTTTCTTTTCTATTTCATCTGTTACATTCAAAATTATACCATCAGCACCGTTGCCATATCCTACGAGTAGAATTTTATCATCCGGTTTTGCTTCTTTTAGGGCATTTGCAAGCATTAAAAATGGGTGGGCTGTTCCTGTATTTCCTACTGTGTTAAAGAGCGGGTCTTCCATCTGTTCAGGCTTAAGGTTTAGTGTTTTTCCTATCACTTTAAATGCACGCATGTCGGGGCAATAATATATAACCTTATAAAAATCAGAAAGATTCAACTTCCCTTTTTTAAGGATTCCATTCACAGCTTCCTGAACCGTTTTCACATAACCTTCATCCTTAATCCACCTCTCTTCCCACGTTCTAACATACTTGTCATCCGATGTTCTTCTATAATCTATGAAGTTCTTAGATATGGAAAAACTGTCCGTTATTTCGGCAACTACATGTTCATTTCCTATTAGGACTGATGCAGCAGCATTTCCAAATAGATATTCCAGATTGCCGGAGGGTTTGCCGAGGCGATTGTCGGCAGCACAAATAAGGGCATTCTTAACTGAGCCGCTTTTGACACTGTCTCCGGCTGACAGCATAGCGTTTGTTCCTGATAGTAATGAATTTGTAAAATCGGATGTACGAATATTTTCATTGAGGCTAAGGGCAGCAGCAATGATAGATGCGTTTGAAGTTTCTCTGTAAGGAGGTGTGGTTGTTGCAAAGTACAGAGCGCCTATATCATTTTTATCTGTATCATCTTCAACACAGTTAGAACCTGCCGCAACGGACATCGTAATACTGTCTTCATCAAAGTTCATAACAGCAAGCTTTCCCCTCGCATTTTTAATTTGTGACGGATCATACCATCCAAATGCATCAAAAATTTTCTTCTTATCAAGCCTGTAATACGGCAGATAAAAACCCATCGAAACAATTCCGACCATTTTTTGCCTCCTATAATATTTTATATTAATTCGGGTTTTCGCTTATTTTTGATTCACCTCATCATATATCTTTATCCTGGCAGAAATCGCAATGCATTTATAAAGATTCGCTAACGTATGCTTTTTTGTATTGTTCTCTAAGCACCTTTTTATTCAGTTTTCCGACGCTGGTTTTTGCAATTTCGTTTACAAATAAAACTTCATCCGGAAGTTGCCATTTTGCAAACTTTTTGCTGAGATGCTTATGAATATCCTCTTTGGTAATCTTTCTCCCATATTTTTCCTTCAAAATCACTAATGCCAGAGGTCTCTCTTCCCATTTCGGATGTGGCACTCCTATGACAGCAGCTTCTAAGACCGCGGGATGGGAAACTATTTCATTTTCCATATCTGTACCTGAAATCCATTCTCCCCCGCTTTTTATCATGTCTTTTATCCTGTCCGTTATTTTCATGTACCCCTCTTTATCTATCGTCCCGGCATCTCCGCTCTTCCAGTAGCCATCTTTTGTAAATTGACTTTCAGTTTCGGGGGCGTTGTAATATGTGCCGGTAATCCACGGTCCTCTGACACAGAGCTCTCCGACAGATTTGCCGTCGTGAGGCAGCTCTTTTCCCGAGTCATCTATTATTTTGGCATCAAGACCCTGAATAATATAACCCTGTTTTCTCCTGAGATCCCATCTTTCTTTTTCCGAAAGTTCTTTCTCCAGCCACGGTTTCAACCTGTTTATGGTAACAAGAGGAGTGGTCTCCGTAGCGCCGTAAGCATGAACAATCTCGGCGCCCGTTAAGTCATATAAACCTTTCATCAAGGCTATCGGAGGTTCGGTGCCGCCGGAGAGGAAACGAGCGCCTTTGAAGTTTGGCTTTTCTTTCATTTCTTCTATATATCTGAGCATAGGTAAAAAGATGGCAGGGGCACCATCCCCCACGGTCACTTTCTCCTGTACCATCAGATCAACGAGAGGACCCAGATCCTCCACCGCGTATCTTCCCGAAAGCAGAAGTTTTCCTCCGGCCATGGTGACAGCCTGGGGAGTGCCCCACCCCATAGCATGGAACATGGGAACGAGCTGAAAAAAACAATCCCTATACGTTATCTCCGCATTCATAGCTATCGCCATAGAATGAAGATAAACATCGCGATGTGAATAATAGACTCCTTTCGGATTGCCGGTTGTTCCAGTGGTATAACAGGCGGCATAGGCGGATTTTTCATCAAGGTTAGGCCATTCGTACTCAGGTTTTGCCTTCTTGAGGAGTTCTTCATAGCTGTAGATTGGGCTAAGTTTTGTCTTGATATTGCCGGGTTTTTTGTCAGTCAGGATGACATAGCCTTTTACCGCCTTACACATAGGGGCAATGGCTTCGGCAACAGGTATCAGTGTCTCATCGACAAAGATAAATTTTGCTTCCGCGTGATTGACAACGAAGCTCAGATCAGTCGGCGATAACCTCAAATTCATCTGGAGAAGAACAGCACCCGTGCCTGGAATACCGAAGTCCATTTCATAGTATCTATTCGTGTTCCATTCAAGCACCCCTATACGATCGCCGATTCCTACCCCCAAACCATCCAGAGCATTGGCAAGTCTCTTGATTCTTTCATAAGCATCCTTGTAAGTGTACCGAAAAAGACCATCCGCTTTCTTGGTAACAATCTCCTGTTTTGCCCAATTTCTCGCGCCATGCTTGATAATATTGATCATGTTCAACTGATAATCATCCTGCATAGTCGATGGAAATCCTTTTACAATCTTCATAATTCTTCCTCCTTTCTAATCTGACATTTTTTGCCTTTGACACATGTTTGCGCTTACAAAAACCTTATTTTGATTCCAATTTTTTTATATTTTCTCTTAATGAGACCACTGCACAATAAACAAATTTACAGCTTTTTATGAGGTTTTCTATAGGGCAACTCTATTAATTCTAAGCGTTTCAAATTGAGAATTCAAATCCGTCTCATCAAGACGCAAATTACAGGTAATAGCAGAGCTATTGCCAAAATTTGCAACGCAGAGGAGATGGAATTGGGACTCAAGATGATCG
>CAJVZA010000051.1 GCA_913009315.1 uncultured Hippea sp. | reverse complement strand
ATGATACTAAAGTGATTTTATTTTTTTTTTTCTCTTTTTTTCTATTCTTATGTTTTTTTTTTTTAATGATACGGCGACCACCGAGATCTACACTCTTTCCCTACACGACGCTCTTCCGATCTGACGGCAAAATGATGAAGCTGGAAGATGAGATTGTCTTAGACAAAAACAAAAGGCATGACATTTCAGTGATTATCGATCGAATGATAATGAAAAAGGATATACGATCAAGGCTCGCCAATTCTTTACAGAACGCCTTAGCGCTATCGGGAGCAATTGCGTCAATAGAATCGGAGGATTCAAGCTTTACGCTTTCAAACCAACTTGCCTGCCCGTACTGTCTAATAAGTTATCCTAAAATAACTCCGCAACTTTTTTCATTCAACGGTCCGCAAGGCGCATGTACGGAATGCGGCGGCCTGGGAGTACGCTACCAGCTTGATATCAATCGATTTGTAAAGGATCCTTCGCTGTCACTCAGAGAAGGGGCGATTCCTCTTATCTTTCGCAATCCATTTTCAGCAGCACGAAAAACACTCAGACGGGCAGCGGAATTTTATAATATAGATCTCTATAAACCGTTCAGCCGCCTAACAGAAAAGGAACGGCAGATATTGCTGTACGGAGTCCCGCAGCAAACCAAAACGGATCAGCTGAACTTCTCCGGTTTAATAACTATCGTGGGGAAAATTTACGGACGAACCGAATCATATGAACTCAAAAGAGATATTGATAATTATATGATAGAACTTCCCTGCAAAAGCTGCGACGGAAAAAGACTGGCCAAAGTCCCCCTTTCGTTTACGATAAACGGCTGCAGCATAATAGAAGCTTCAAGCATGGAAATTGACCGATTTTACAGTTTTATATGCGAGACAGAACAATCACTTTCGGGCACAGCTGCAAAAATTTCAGCACCTATCATAAAAGGCATAAAGGACAGAACAAAATTTTTAATGGAAAGCGGACTCTATTATATAACACTTATGAGAAAATCATCAACTCTTTCAGGAGGAGAATCTCAAAGAATCAGACTTGCGACACAAATTGGATCGGGGCTTTCCGATGTAATCTATGTTCTTGATGAACCGTCTATAGGTCTGCATCCCTCGGATACCGAAAAATTGATAAAATCCCTAAGAGAATTGGTTGGTTTGAGAAACAGCGTCATAGTTGTCGAGCATGATGAACAAATAATAAGATCTGCCGATTATTTAATTGATTTGGGTCCGGGATCCGGAAGATACGGAGGAGAGATCACCGCAAAAGGAACTCCTGAGCAGATTGAAAAAAATCCTAAATCGCTCACAGGAAAGTATCTTGCAGGACTTTTAAAAATGCCCAAAAAAATCAGCGCAAGAACTTCAAAAAAATTTGTTACTCTATATAAAACCTGTACGCACAATCTTAAAGATCTTACGATCGCTTTTCCGCTTGGTGAAATAGTATGCATAACCGGAGTATCAGGTTCCGGAAAATCAAGCTTGATATTTGACACACTGCTTCCGGCTGCAGAATCTGCCTTTTACGGCAGGCAGATTCCTATTCAAACTAAATATGAGAAAATTACAGGAATCGACAATATTGGCAGTATTATGTCGGTAGATCAAACACCTATCGGAAGAACAAGCAGATCAAATCCTGCAACATATACCGGTGTATTAACAGATATCAGAGAATTATTGAGCCAAACCGAAGTCGCCAAACGATGGGGTTGGAAATCAAGTCGTTTCAGTTTTAATGTACCGGGCGGAAGATGCGAGCATTGCAAGGGAACCGGTACAATCAAGATAGAGATGCAGTTTATGTCTGATGTTTATGTTACATGCGAAATTTGCGGAGGATTGCGCTTTAATAAAGAAACATTAAAAGTAAAATTCAAGGAAAAAACAATAGCAGACATACTTAATATGACTATTATTCAAGCAGCCGATTTTTTTCCCAATATTCCTTCAGTAAAACGCAAGCTGGATATTCTTGAAGAGATAGGGTTAGGTTATCTAAGATTAGGGCAGCCGGCCACAACGCTTTCAGGAGGAGAATCGCAGCGCCTCAAACTGTCAAGAGAATTGGTAAGAAGGAACGGAAGCAATACTTTGTATCTACTGGATGAGCCTACCGTAGGACTTCATAAATCCGATATATCCAAACTGATAAAACTCCTTGATCGACTCGTTGACAAGGGAAACAGTGTAATCATCATTGAACACAACACAGATATCATGATGCATTCAGATTATATAATAGACCTTGGTCCGGAAGGAGGCAACAGGGGCGGATCGGTGATAGCTATGGGAACCGTAGATGATATTATGAAATCAAACGGTTCTACAGGAATATTTTTAAGACATTGCGTAAATTAAAACGCCCCTACTAATCTATAAACAATCATTCAAGCCTCACGTTAACTTCCTATTGCGCAGGGAATCCGGACATGAGCCGTTACAGGAGGGTTGTCCGGAATAGAGAATCTACCGTGAAAAACATGGGTTTGATAATATCTTCCCATTATTTTCGTTAAATATAGTCGCAGCCGGACATTTTTTGTACCGTGCCATTGTGTCGGCGGCAATACCTGATATTCGTGTCAAACAACTCACCCTGTATAAACAGATGGTACCTGATGGAAATTGTAATGTATGCGTGAAATGACATTCACGAGATAAATTTGAATTCTCAATCCATAACATTCTGAATTAATAGAAGCATTTTTAATTTGAAAAATAAAAAAAGCAGCATTAATTTTAAAATTTACTTGACAAACGAAAAAAGATGGTTATATTGTTTTTTCTCAGAAGAAAGTTAACAGTTTTGGGGAAATGCATCTTATGCGTTTCCCCAACCCCCCAAATTTCATATACAATTTTGAAGTATCTTAATCGTTACACATGCGTATAACGCATACTCAGAAGCAGAATATTCAAGATTCTCAAGTTCGTTATGAACCGGTAATGCGACTTTCATCTTCTCTCTCTAAGATGCCCGGAAATCTCTTTATTTAACCCGTCAAATTCAGACAAATAGCTCATTCTTTCGTTATACAATCTTTCCATCATAAGAGAGTAGTCTTCACCGAATATTTTGTACGGATCAAATTCTCTCGGATCGCAAGATGCAGATTTTTCCACGGTAAAATATCCTAACACATCATCGAATTTCCATTTAATATTTTCCCTTATCACATCCTTAATTAATCCCATTGTTATATCCGATGTTATATCTTTTTCTCCGATGCTTCCCGTATTAACAATATACACCTCGATCTTGTTTTTCTTTAGAATCTCAAGCAGCTTGTTGCCCTCTTTTTCCGGGTGATTCAGAACAAACGGATTAAAGCCCACAACCCTTTTTGATTTTCCCACCGATTCCGGATCAGATGCGGATGTAGACATCGATTCTCCAAGCATAAAATAAGCAGCAGCCTGATAGGCCGATGACAGCTTGCCAATAGGCGGCAAATCGTTTCTTCTTGTATTAAAAAACATACAAGAAACATCGGACAGATCAACACTGTCTCTTGAGTGAGGCAGCGCAAATCTGGACACCAGACAGCGGCCGTTCGATGTCAGCGAAAGATTATCAAAATCAATCTCACCCTCATCATCAACCCACACATTTTCAGCAATAGCCGTGGGGGCTTGCACGGCTTGAAAAATTTCAGGCTGGTTTGTAACATTGTCTGTTTTGATATAAAAATTGTTTTCCGTTCCATATGCAAAGCCGTCATCTCTTAGAAGCATTATATCATCCTGAAGTATTGATATACCCTCGGGTGGAACAAATCCATGATCATTAATTGTTATGGTGGTTTTGCCTGTTCCCGAAAGTCCAAAAATCAGTGCTCCATTTTCAACAACCCGATCATTCTCTATTGCTCTGAAAAGTTTTCCTCCGGCATGAAGTCCGAGCCCGTTTCGATATTCACGTGTTAAATAAAGTGCGGATCTCAATGCCGCCATTTTCGCTTCACCGTAATAGTCTGTCCCTAAAACAAAGTTATAGACAATGCCGTTATCTGATGGATAAACATAAATGGCTCTATTTTTCCATTCGGGAACCATGACAATAACAATATCGGGATCATCTGCATTGGTTGAGGGAAAAAAGTTTGCGTTAAACATATGAGCAATTCTGGCAAATCTTCTTGTTACGTAAAATTTAACATTAAAATGAAACTTTTCATCTTTGCAGATATCTTTGTCAACTCCGATCAGATCAACACTGTTCAGATATTGCCTGACACTATTAATCTCATTTTTCAGATCAACTGTAGGTTCACTTATCAAATACGTCTCAGCTGCACTCCTGGAGCGAATTAGACTGCGATAAACCGTTATCCCCCATCGATTTCCGATAGCATCACTGCTTGCCAAAATTTTTAGCTCATCTGTACTTAGATTGGAAAGAAGATTTCCGCATGCAATTCTCTTAGTAAAAAGCAGATTATTCATAAACGAACCCCCCTATAGATTCATATAATCAGAAAAAACAAATCGCATACCATTTAGCATAATCAAAATATCCGGTAATGTCAAACAATTTTACAAAATGCTTAGGAGACCACTGCACAATAAGTTGTGAATCTGCTTATTGTGCAGTGGTCTCCTATGTTTTACCCCATATATACGCAATGATCTCTGCCACTGCCTTGTAGAATTTTTCCGGTATCTCTTTGTCAACATTACAAAATCGATACATCGCCCTTACAAGCGTTCGGTTCTCTACAGTCGGAACATCGTTTTCGACGGCTATCTCTTTTATTCTCAAAGCAACCGAGTCAACGCCTTTTGCAACAACAAGCGGTGCATTACTTTTGGAGGTTTCATATTTCAAGGCTATGGCAAAATGAGTCGGATTTGTTATTACAACAGTAGCAGTTTTGACAGCTTCCATCATACGTCTTTTTGCCATTTCGCGCTGCAGCCTTTTTACGCGGGCTCTAATCAGCGGATCCCCTTCCATCTGTTTCATCTCCTCTTTGATCTCAAATTTGCTCATCCTCTGATTCTTCATATATACAAATCGCTGAGAAAAGAAATCCATAATTGAAAGCAGGAAAATAAGCAGAACAAGATAAAGCATCAGGTTCCACAAGGCAGCCAACAGATGATAAAATGACTGTTTCAGCGAGCTTGAAATCAGCATAGGTGAAGCAATAATTTCACTTTTAATGACCAGATATGCAACATAGAGTACGATTAGAATTTTGAGAATTGATTTTACCATCTCTCCGAATGCTTTTAATGAAAACATATTTTTAAGACCATTAATCGGATTTAGTTTGTCCATTTTGAATTCAAGCGGTTTTGTTGTAAAAAGAAAACCGAACTGAGCTACATTTGCAAGCACGGACACAACAACAAGAATCACCATAAACGGCATAAGAAGCTTAATAAAGATAGAGAGAGCATCTCTAAAGAGTGATGCCACATTGGCGATGTTGAATTCAAAAGGCTGCATATTGTAATAGTGGCGCATCATCGACAGACTGTCGGCTATCATAGAATTATATTTGAAATAAAAAAACAGCACGGCACTCAAAAGGACTATGGCACCTGCAAGCTCCGCACTTTTGGCTACCTGCCCCTTCTCTCTGGCCTCCCTTAACTTTTTCGGTGTAGCTTTTTCGGTCTTTTCCCCGTCAGCCATGACCGAACAATCTCATAATAGGAATAAGATTCTGATGAAAATCTTCATAATAACCGGACAAAGCATAACCGATAAAAGAGAAACTGACTCCAAGCACCATTAAGCCGACAGCTATTTTTATAGGAAAACCGACAATCAGGATATTCATCTGAGGAATTGTGCGGGATAAAATGGCGAAAGAGACGCTAACCAGCAGCATCGAAACTATGCCCGGCATGCCTATTTTGGCAGCCATTATAAAAAACTGCGCACCAAGATCAATAAACTCCTTCAGAAATTGCTGATTTAAATTTATAGATCCCCATCCGATAACACTAAAACTCTGATAAATAGCCTCTATGAACCAGTAATGACCATCGATGGCTAAAAAGATAAGAATTGCAAATATTCCTTCAAGCTCGGACAACAGAGAAATCTGTATACTGTTTTGAGATATAACGTTTGCAAGAGATAAGCCCATCAGATAACCAAGCAATTCTCCGGCCATCTGAGCGGCAGCCCAAATTATATGAATAAAGAGTGCAATAAACGCCGCAATTATGAGCTGCTTTACAGTAAAGAGTAAAATCTCTACTATATTATTTAAAACAGGCGGAGCGATCTTGCCGTCCATAAATATAAAAATAGAAACCGAAAGAATCAAAGATATCGCAATCTTAATCTGAGCCGGTATCAATAAACTGCCGAAAATCGGAGCTACCGAGATAATCGTTATAACTCTGATGAAAATGGCTAAAAAAAGCCAGAACTGGATCAGATTTATATGAAACAGGTTCATTTTATTCTATTTTATCCTATGAGACCCGGTATGGATTGATATAGTTTGATCGTATAAGTTACTATCTGATTGAGCATCCACGGTCCAAGAATTATCAGCACAATAATTACAGCAATTATCTTTGGTATGAATGAAAGCGTCAACTCCTGTATTTGAGTTGTTGCCTGAAAAATGCTGACAACAAGTCCGGCTATCAGACCTGCCATTAAAATGGGAGCAGATATATAGAGAGCGATTCTTGTGGCTTCCGACATTATTCCTGAAACCGTTGCAATATCCATTCCGCCTCCCTCAAACTATGCGCTAAAGACAAAAAATTTCATATAGCTTCCATTTACCTATTCTTTTGAACTCACATTAAACGGTTTATCGGTGTATGAATGCGTAAAACAGCAATAAATGAGAGCAACACAGCCGCTGCAAGCAGCACCAACACTGCAATTATACACTGGTAATCGCCATCGTCAAAAAAACCGTACTTTCTATGTGTCTGAATAAAAAACATCAGAAGGGTGAAATAATAAAATACGCACCGCTCTTATCTTTTATCAGCTTTTTTACACACAAGTCCGCTGCGCTGCAAAATATATTATATTGCACATTTTTTATTCTGCTCAAAACACCGTTTAGCGTACAGGGAAATTAATTCGAGGTTCAATATAATCATTTGCGGATTATAAGAGGTAACCTGCCAAGGTAAATCATCAATGAAAACTTGACAAAAGCGATCCGATCACCAGATTCCACCCATCTGCAAGCACAAAAAGCAACAGTTTGAACGGCAAAGAGATCATAACAGGCGGCAGCATAAGCATGCCCATAGACATCAAAATGCTTGCGACAACGAGATCTATTATCAGAAAGGGCAGATATATTATAAAACCGATCTCAAAACCTGTTTTAAGTTCGCTTATAATAAAAGCAGGAATAATAATATCCAGAGAAAGAGCAGAAGGATTTTTCGGCTGCTTTGTTTTTGATGCTCTAACGAAAAGAGCAATATCTTTTTCTCTGGTCTGCCTCAACATAAATTTTTTTAGCGGAACAGCAGCCCTTTTCAGCCCTTCTGTCAAATTTATTGTATGAGCAAGATATGGAGACAAAGCATTTTTATTTATATTCTGCGCTACAGGCATCATTACAAATAACGTTGTAAAAAGTGCTATACCGACCAGTATCTGATTCGGCGGCATTTGCTGAGTTCCGAGAGCTTGCCTAAGAAGCGCCAATACAATAATAATACGCGTAAAGGATGTCATCATAATCAGAAACGACGGAGCCAGCGCCAGCACGGTTATCAATAAAATTATTTGAATAGCATTTGAAATGTTCTCAGGATTAGACGAAGAAGCTAATTTAACCGATATTTCAGGAAAGGGGATTGCAGTCGCCGCAGCAGTAAGATCCGGCAGCAGACAAAGCAGCAGAACAGCTAAGGATGCGCAAAAGATAGCACTAAGTAATTTCAGGGTCTTTGTCCTTAAAATCTTCTGCAGCAGCTCTAAAATCAATGTTATCTTGTGCATCCAACTCTTTGAGAACAGAGATATCTCCTAATCCTAAAAGAAGGTAGCTATCATCAATTTTCAGCAGAATTATCTGATGCTTTGAATCTATATTGATTTTATTTACTACGTTTATCCGAAAAGGAACTATTCTTTGTGTTTTAAATTTACCCCTCATGATAAAATAAATCACGATTATTATAGCGAGAACAATCAGCAGAGATCCGAAAACAATAAGCAAATTGCTTATACTTAAGGGTGATCTATCCGCTGCCATAACCGGTATCGCACTAAAAAAGAAATCTAACCCCAGGAAAAGCGCAAATAGTCTGTCAGTTTTCATTATTCTTAGCGATATCAACGATTTTAACACTGAATTTATTGTTGTTGGCTCCAATTTCACCGGTCAAAAGTTTTCTACCTGAAATCACCATTTTTACATTACCTCCCGAAACGGTATTAAGTTTTATTATCGATCCGGCTTCAAGCTTCAGAAAATTACCGACAGTTATATAAGTTTCTCCCAATTCGCATTCGCACACAAGTGTAATATTCATCAAACTATCGAGTTCAGCCATCACTGGATAACAAATGTCGTAAAATACACACTGTTAATCCTGCCGGTTTTAAGGATTTTATTTATCATGTGTTTAATCTGACTTTTTAATACATTTTTTCCATCTTCAGATGAAATATCATCGTATAACTTTGACGACAGGATAGAAATTATAGAATCTCTCATAATAATAGACTTGACATGAAGTTCTTTTGACAAAGATGGATTATCAATACCGAATTGCATAGTAACTTTTAAATACCTTCTACCTTGATTTCCGGCAAGGTTTACGACAAATGTTTTTAACGGAAAGTATGTCAGCGCTGCGATTTTATTGCTTCCCGAGTTCGAAGAACCTCTGGAGAAAAAAAAGTATCCTCCGCCTGCTATGATGACAAGCACTAATAAACCTGCAACTATCAGCATAATTGGCGATTTTTTCTTTTTTACTTTCTGTACTTCCTGTGCTTCCTGCTCCTTTTTGTCATCAGCCAATTTCAGCCTCCCTGCAAATTTTAATGAATTCCAACGAAAACAATATCAACCCTTCTGTTTTTCTCTCTCCCCTCAGCGGTTTCATTCGTTGCTACAGGATTATATTGACCAAACCCTTCAGCAGAAAGTCTCGTGGGCGATACAGAGCCATATTTAATTAGATACCTCACCACAGACAATGCTCTCGCAATAGATAATTCCCAATTTGAAGGGTATTTACTTGTCTTAATCGGTACATTATCTGTATTGCCCTGAACATCAACCCTTGAGCCTTCCGGCATAAGTTTAATTATATAGGCCAGTTTGTCAAGCACAGGTCTGGCCTCTTTTTTCAATTTTGCGCTTCCGGAATCATAAAGTAAGCGATTTTTTATAGTTACCACAATGCCTCTTTGACTTTCATTTATTGTGACCATTTGACTTAAACCAATCATGCTTACAAAACTCTGGAGCCCTGAAAGATTTTTTCTAACGGTATCTCTGCTTGGCTGCATATTAGGCTGCGGCACAACAATCTTTTTGCCTATTTTTGTTGACTGACCGCTTTGGAGTACGCCGAAAGCCCGCTTAAGAGACATTAAAGCCATTCTGGACTTCTTGACATTAATGGTACTCATAGATAACAACAGAATAAAAAATACGAGAAGAAGGGTGGTCAGATCGGCAAATGTTACGATCCAGATTGGTACGCCCTTGCCTTCCTGCTGCTTCTTTTTTTTTGTCATGATTTATCAAACTGCGATTTTCGCTTTCTCGGAGGAAGAAATGTATGAAGTTTCTGCTCCATTATTCTTGGATTATCGCCTTGCTGTATCGACATGATGCCTTCAATCACTATCTGACCTATCAAACTTTCTTCATTAGCCCGCAATGCAAGTTTTCCTGAAATAGGCAAAGCAAACATATTTGCTATAATTGCGCCGTAAAAGGTTGTTATCAAAGCTACGGCCATATTAGGACCGATAGTGGAAGGATCTTGCATCGTTTTTAGCATAGCAACAAGCCCGATAAGTGTTCCTATCATGCCCATTGCAGGAGCATACGCCCCGATAGAGTCGAAAATAGCAATGGCAACCTTGTGTCGATCTTCTCTGTTTTCCAGATCTGTTTCAAGTATGGCTTTGACTGTTTTTGGGTCCTCGCCGTCCAAAACCATCTGCAATCCTGTTTTCATTAATGATCCGTCCATCTCCTCAATTGAGTTTTCCAGTGACAAAATGCCGTTTTTTCTCGCCTTTACGCTATATTCAACAAGATCGGTAATCAGTTCATCGATATTTTCAGATTTATGAAAGAAAGCTTTCTTCAGCGGGCCAAGGGTACCCAAAACATCAGACATAGGAAAATTGATAAACAAGATACCTAATGTTCCCCCTATAACAATCAATACCGACGGTATATTAACATATGTCATTATACCGGCGCCCGTAACAAGTGAGGCTAAAACAAACGCATATGATACAACAATTCCTATTACCGTTGCTTTATCCATAATCCCTTCCTCTGTATCAGCTTGTAGTATATGCCTTTTGCCTGGATGGTGATTCTCTTATGACAAAAAGCGATTTTATTATAATATTATAAAACACTTTATTTGCAACAAGGTGACGAAAATCGGCTCACAAAACCGACTCTGTTTTCAGATTTTTATTTATTTCTACAGTATCATGAACTACAATATGATTATTATTTATACGACATATCACCTTGCACATTGCCCCCGCCCGCTCAGAGATTCGATTTTGCCGCTGTCTTAAAATCTTTTTTATGTTTAGATCACCTCTATCAGTTCTAAGCGTTTCAAATTGAGAGCCCAAAAACAGTCTCATCAAGATTCAAATCGCAGGTAATAGCGGGACTATTGCCAAAATTTGCAACGCAGATAAGGCTGTTTTGCGGCTCAAGATGATCGCTTATGAATCAATAGAGCTGACCCTTGGTTCTCGTTTTTTGAATAACCGAAAAAATAGGGGTCAAGCTTCAGAAGTAAGCATCCGAGACTCAACAAGGCAGTTCTGCGTGCAATAAATTCATAAAAACAAAACGATAAGCGGATTATAAAATAGTTATTTCGAGTTTATGCGTCTTCCGACTGAATTTCCTGTTTTTATCTGTTATTAACTGCTCTTGCGCTGTCTCTCTTAATATTGTCATCGGATATTTCTATTGTTTTTATCGGACTGCATCTCAATTCATTAGCTTTGTCCTCAAATTTTTTAGCTATGCTTTCTAATTCACTACCATTGATGATATGCCATCTTTCCACAAACTGCTGAAGTTCATGATCTAATAAATGTCTTTCACTTCCCATGTCATTCTCCTGTTTCACAGATAATAGATTTATGCTGCCGATACGGATTTCAATGCCAATCTTTTTTCATTTCTCCGTACTGCTCCAAATACATAGCAATTTTCATTCTACAATTTTGAGATGCAAAAACAGAGCACACGCAAGGTAAGTTACAATAGAACTATGAAATTTTTTCCATATACGGCAACATCTTCTTAAGCAAACATTCTTTTTATTGCCTATTTGTTTGATGCAGACGATGCCGCCAGTTGCAAAAGCCGAGTGAAGCAGCCTTTTTGAAATCTCTCCCGATTATTCGGTTAATCTTCGGAGATTACTTCGGAGTTTAATAATTGTACTGTTTTTTATCTGACAGACCCTTGATTCGGATACACCCAACACCTTTCCAATATCCTTCAATCCCAGCATCTCTTCATAGTAAAGCGACAGGACAAGCTGTTCGATTTTGCTGAGCTGCTTAATGCCGTCGGATAAGCTTCGCACAAGAAGCCGCTTTTCAACTATGCTGTAAGGCGTTTTTTCGATGCCGCCTATTATTTGTGATTCCTGATAATCTTCAAATGAAAAAAATTGAATTGCACCAAGTTGACTGATAATCCTGTGCACCTTATTTTCAGAACATTCGAGCTTCTTTGCTATCGCTTTATATGTCGGTTCAATGTTAGATTTTTTCAGCTCTTTTAACGCAAGCTCTATCTTTTTCTGGTTTCTCCATGAATTTCTGGAATGCGGCATAAGCTTTCTGTATTCATCGAGAATTTCACCTTTCGCTCTCATAAGGGCATACCCGGATAGCGAAACCTCTTTACTTTCATCGTACTTATCAAGCGATTTCAGTATTCCGATAACGCCAATCTGCACAAAATCTTTTTTGTCCGTCCCATCTGGAAAATATTTTATAATATGATCTATTAGTCGTTCAATTTTGGGAATCAATGCTTTTATGATAGCTTCTTTTTCAGACTGACTTATTTTATTCTCCGCTTTTCTTGTCGTCTCAGGATGATCTATCTGAAAAACCGTTTATGATTATTGCTATTATAGCTCCGGCAATATAGAACAAAACGGTAAAAATCGTAGCATCAATTGCATATCCCATTCCTATATAAAAACCTTTGACAATATAGCTTATACTGATCATCAAAAACGCAAGCAATCCAAAAACAGATCCGAATGCTTTAGGATTTATCTTCATCTATTATGCCTTTACGACAGTTTCAATAATCATAAGAATTATCATAGCAAAATTATACTTTTTATCAACAATCTTGTTAATATTATTTCATATTGACATCTGTATTTTGCTTACTATAATTTACTTTAAGACTTAAGTAAGTAGGAAAGTATATGCAAAAGATGTTTGATGATGCGGGTGAGCTTATATTAGGAACAAGATTTAAAAAGTTGAGCGATAAATTTTTAGATGATGTTTCTGTTATTTACAAAAGCAGTGAAGTAGAGTTTGAACCGTCATGGTTTGCGGTGTTTTTTTCTCTTGATAAATACGGCAGGCTCACCATGAGTGAAATTGCCGCCAATTTGGGAGTTACTCAATCGGCTATAAGTCAAACGGTATCTTCTTTAGAAAAGAAGGGATTTGTTAAAGTAGAAACGGCTGATGGCGATAAACGTGTAAGGTTTGTTTCTTTTACCGAAAAAGCCGTGAAACTTTTATCCAAAATCAAACCTATCTGGAAGGTTATAAAAAGTAAAATGAGAGAAATGCTTAATGAGGGAGAAAACAGCAAATATATGCTTGAAGCGTTAGGTGAGCTTGAATATTTGTTTGTAAAAAAAGGTTTAAGCAATAGAGTTTTAGAAAGTTTAAAAGAGAAAAACTACAGAATAGAAAAGTACAAACAAGCACATTTTGCAGAGCTGAAGAGACTTACTTTCTCCTGGATATTCGACTATGGCATTCCGAAGATTGAATTTGTAAATAATCTGAAAGATATTTTCGAACATAATGAAATTCGTATGGTTTTTAGAGATAGAAATGCCGTAGCCGCCATAATAATATTAAAAAATGCAGAATATAATGAGATATTTTTAATTAATAAAAACGATTTTAATGACAAAGCGGATGCCTTTTTAATACAAAATATGTTTAATGATACAAAAAGAGAAAAAAGCAAAATAAAAATCTACCTCGATAGCGATAATTTTGATGTTAAATCTTTGTTAAAGGAAAATGGATGCGTATATAAAAAAACGGTTAAATTCTCAAAAGATTCAAAAAAATTAGATGTATTTGAAGGCATTCTATGAAGCAATTCAGATATGGAATAGATAAACTCACTCCCGGCATAGTTATCAATATTGCAGAAGGAAAAACAAAAGGCGTTTTGAGTGAAAAGGCCGAGATAAAAATCCGGAAAAGTTTTGAAAATGTTATTGAGATATTAAAAATGGAAAAGGCTGTTTACGGCATCAATACAGGTTTCGGTTCGTTGTGCGGAACAAAAATTTCAAATAAGGATACAGCCAAACTTCAATATAATATACTAAAGAGTCATGCTTGCGGCGTCGGTGAACCTGTCGATTTGTTTATTGCAAAATTGATGATGATTATAAAAGTTCACTCTCTCGCCTTTGGATATTCAGGAATTTCACTTGAAACAATAAAGAGGATTTCATGGCATATTGATAATGATATCATACCTATTATTCCGTCTCAAGGCTCGGTTGGTGCAAGCGGTGATTTGGCACCCCTGGCGCATCTGTTTTTGCCTTTAATAGGTCTCGGAAAAGTAACGGAAAACGGTAAAATATACAATTCTAAAACCGTTTTGGAAAAATATAACTTAAAACCGCTTCATCTCCACCCGAAAGAGGGTTTGGCGTTAATAAACGGCACACAATTTATGAGTGCTCACGGGGTTTACGGATTATACAGATTTGCGGGATGCCTTGATAATTCCGACATAATATCAGCCATATCCATAGAAGCCCGAAAAGCTTCCTCAGAGCCTTTCCATGAAAAATTGCATGAATTAAGACCTTACGACGGCAGTATTTACACATCAAGCAGAATAAGATTGATGCTTGAGGGTTCCGAGATCTCAAAATCTCACAAAAACTGCGGCAAGGTCCAGGACCCCTACTCTTTTCGCTGCATACCTCAAGTGTCGGGAGCGGTAAGATCTGCGTTTTTTCACCTAAAAAATGTTATAACAACAGAGCTCAATTCCGTAACGGATAATCCGGTCATAATCGACAAAAATACCGTTATAAGCGGCGGCAATTTTCACGGTGAACCTATCGCTATGCCTATGGATTATGCAGCGTTGGCAGCGAGTGAATTAGGCAATATTTCAGATAGGAGAATTTATCTTTTACTCGGCGGCGATAATGACGGTTTACCGAAAATGCTGCTTGAAAATGTAGGCATAAATTCCGGTTTTATGATAGCTCAATATGTAAGTGCGGCTTTGGCAAGCGAGAATAAAAAGATCGGAAGAGCACACGTCTGAACTCCAGTCACACTGATATATCTCGTATGCCGTCTTCTGCTTGAAAAAAAAAAAAAATACATTCACACTGATATATCTCGTCTCCCTATCTAC
>CAJVZA010000050.1 GCA_913009315.1 uncultured Hippea sp. | reverse complement strand
GTGGACTGGAGTTCAGACGTGTGCTCTTCCGATCTGATTGTTATTTGTCTGCCGTCGCTGAATTTTATCAGAGCCTCAGACGGAGCTTTTTCTTTAGAATAGAATATCATGATTTCAGAGGCTTTTTTGAGATCGTCCTCCGCAGGTTTTCCCACAATTATTCCATCCGGCCCCAGAAAATCAGGAGACAAGCTCATATAGCCGGATGACCAATTGCCGATAAAGGCATTTTCCTGTTCGTCTCTTCCTATGATGAGTTTTGCATTTTTGCTCAATCTGAAATGCCTGCCTACGGTAAGCAGCTTAAGATCGGAATAGCTGATTATCTCTTGATGATCCAATAGATCTCTCATTTTTTTTGCAAAAATTTTGTCTGTCAATCTGCATCCGCCTGAGGGACATGGATAATCCGCAATGTTGAGACTTTCGGCCAGATCAAATAGAGGCGTTCTTGATCTGCCTGATATTTTGAGAAGATGTTCACGGTTTACCCATCCTTCCCGCTCTGCTATTGTCGGCTTAAAAAAGTGCGCTGAAAGCGGCCTGAGCAGTATGTCTTTCATTCCGCTTTCCTTTTCGACAATATTCATTGCGTTTATTCTTTGACTCATCGGTCTTTGTCCTACCACTTCACCGGTAAAATAGAAAGCTGCTCCAATCTTATCGCCATATTCTTTTGTGCGTCTCAGCATATAAATTCTGCAGTCGATGCAGGGATTTATCCCTTTCCCATGTCCATATTTCGGGTTTCTTATGATATTTACATAATCTACGCCTTTTACCATTATTTTTATCGGAACTTTCATCTCTCTTGCAACTCGTTCTGCTTCGTTGTGGCATACATCTTTTCTGCTGCTGCATGTACAGAACGGTGAGGTAAAGTGAAGAACCGTAACATCTATATTCTCATTCAAAATTGTTTTTAACGCTAGCGTACTATCAAGACCGCCAGACAGAAGCCCTATTGCCTTAATTTTTGGCATCTAATTTCCTCCGCTTATAGATAGATTCGGTAATTCTATACATGCTGCTCCGGTATGTGAAGCGGTTTTGTCAATTTTTTGATATCTGTTATTATTATAGATGCACTTTCAAATGCTTATTTTGCGGCAGATTTCATATGGTGTTTCGCTTAATCAGCAGTTTCATTGGAATAGCAGCCCCTTTCTTTTTAATTGTGCTGCACATTTTGTTATAAAATCGTTCATAATCCCACCCGCCATACGTCATAAAAGGAAGAACTTGCTTGCCCTGAAATTTTTCTTTTTTTATAAAACTTGCAATTGGAGGACAGGTAAATCCCCATTTAGGAAAGCCCAGTGCTATATTCCTGTAATCGGTCAATTTTAGGGCAGGTTCGATAGTAATCGGGATTCTGACAAATCTCCATATAATGGGAGGAACAAGCGATAGGAAGAGCCATGCGAATTTGGGCAGATTCAAGGATTTTATTCTATAGCAGTCGGCATCTGTAATATTGCCAATTAATTTCGCCGCCTTTTCCGTATTGCCTGTTAGAGAAAAATAGATGACAGCCGTCTTTTCCTCTCCTTTGAGAGTCGCGGCCGCCTTCTGCAGCAGTTTGAGAGATTCATTTTCTGAATTATCGGGATTCATTTTTTGCAGATGAGGAGCTTTTTCTCATTAAACAAACAGAATGTGCGGCAATTCCTTCTTTTCTTCCTATAAATCCCATAGTATCATTTGTTTTGGCTGCTATTGAAATATCGTGTTTGTCGAGATCCAGAATTTTAGCCATAATCTGTTCCATCTCGTTAAGATAGCCGTACAGCCGAGGTTCCTGTGCAATTATAACGGCAGATATATTGATTATCGCGTATCCGCCCTTTTTAATTATGTCAGATGTTCGTTCCAACAAAATAGTGCTTTTTATATTTTTATATTTTTTATCCGAATCGGGAAACAGCATACCTATGTTTCCTAAATGGGCTGCAGATAAAATTGAGTCTATTACCGAATGGATTACTGCATCACCATCCGAATATCCTTTAAGACCTTTGTCATAATCTATTTTCACTCCGCCAAGATAAAAAGATATTCCCTGTTCAAATCGATGGCTGTCGTATCCTATTCCGATTCTAATAACATCTGTTGTATAAATTTTAGATCCTCTTTGTATGTAAGTTTTATATTTGTTCTTTGACCTTCGGTTATATAAACGGTTTTTCCCGTTGCTTCAACGGCTGATGCATCATCGGTTATTTCAAGTTCCTGTATCATGGCATTTTCCAGAGCGTTTTTTATAAGTTCGGTTTCAAAGCCCTGAGGTGTCTGTATGGCTTTATATCTGTCTCTGCCGAGTGTCCTGACAACCTTTTCTCCGTCGGTCAGCTTTATTGTATCTAATATCGGTATGACGGGAACTGCTGCTCCGAAGGCTTTCGCCTTTTTTATTATACCGTTAATCAGTTCTGAAGAAACTAACGGCCGCGCGGCATCATGAATCAAAACAATACCTCCGCTCAGCTCTTTTGTTCCGAGATATGATGATTGCAGGCGTGTTTTGCCTCCCGATTTGATTTTAATAGGAATTTGATAATCCGTTATGTCTATTTGCCCTGTTTCTTCTTTAGGCACGACAATAACGGCATCATCTACAAAGCCGATAAATTTCTCCAGCGACCATTGCCATATCCGCTTGTTGCCGATTTTGACAAACTGTTTTCTTTTTCCGTATCTAATCGAGCTGCCGGCAGCTAATAAAACTAAATGTATCACTTTAAATCCGTAAAATTTAGGTTAAAATGAATGGTGGGCGATACAGGTTTCGAACCTGTGACCTCTCGCGTGTGAAGCGAACGCTCTACCCCTGAGCTAATCGCCCGTTATCATAAGTGTATTGTTCTATTGGAGATTGTCAATAATGAGTAGGAGGTTTGAATGGTTCAGTCGACAAAATTTATTTGGTTTGATGGAAAAATGGTTCCATGGGAAAGGGCGAATGTGCATGTTTTGACGCACACTCTGCATTACGGTCTTGGTATTTTTGAGGGTATAAGATGTTATAATACCGACAACGGACCTGCGATATTCAGACTCAAATCTCATACAAAGCGTTTTCTTAACTCTGCCCATATACTTAATATGAAGATTCCTTTCAGCTTTGATGAACTTTATGAAGCAACAAAGGAAACCGTTAAGCAAAATAATCTGAAGGAATGCTATATAAGACCTTTGGGTTTTATCGGATATGGAGACATGGGGCTTTATCCGCAGCATAATAAGATTCAAGTTGCAATTGCGGCATGGCCATGGGGAACATATCTTGGAAAGGAAGGGATAAAAAACGGAATCAGAGTTAAAGTTTCTTCGTTTACAAGAAATCAGATCGATTCATCGATGACAAAATCTAAGACCTGCGGCAATTATGTAAATAGCCAGCTCGCAAAATGGGAAGCAATTGATGCCGGTTATGATGAGGCCATATTGTTGGACAGCGAAGGTTATGCTTCCGAAGGAAGCGCGGAATGTCTGTTTGCGGTGCGCGATGGAATTATATATACTCCTCCGTTCGGGACAATTCTTGAAGGAATTACAAGAAGTTCTGTAGTAAAAATTGCTGAGGATCTTGGATATAGAGTAAAAGAAGACAGATTAACAAGAGATCAACTTTATGTTTCCGATGAGCTGTTTCTTGCCGGGACTGCTGCCGAAATCACTCCGATAAGGGATCTGGACGGCAGAACAATAGGCAATGGTTCAAGGGGCGAAATTACCGAAAAGATTCAATTAATCTACTTTGATGCAGTTCATGGAAATAAAAAAGAGTACAGGCAGTGGCTTGACTTCGTCTGATCCGAACGAGCTGATTTTAATTGATGGTCATGCCTACCTTTACAGGAGTTTTTATGCGATAAAGTCTCTTTCTACGCGGGACGGGTTTCCTACGAATGCAATCTACGGATTTATCAAGCTGATAAATCGCATTCTTAAAGAAAAATCGCCTGAACATATAGCCGTGGCTTTTGACAGCATTGCAAAGACATTTAGAAAAAAGAAATATGAGCTCTATAAAGCGCAGAGACCGAAAATGCCCGAAGATCTCTCATGCCAGATTCCGGTTGTGAAAAGGTTCCTGAGTGCTTTAGGTATCAATAGTATCGCGATAGACGGTTATGAAGCGGATGATATTATATATTCGGCATGCAAAAAATGGGACGGAAATGTAATCATCGTTACCGGAGATAAAGATATTGCTCAGTGTGTTTCAGAAACGGTTTTTATCTGGAATATAACCGAAAACAAGATTTATGATGTTGATGAGGTAAAAAAGAAATTTCAAGTTACGCCGGATAAAATACCTCAGTTTTTGGCTCTTGTGGGAGATGTGTCTGATAATATTCCCGGTGTGCCGGGAATTGGTCCAAAGCGCGCTGCTATGCTGTTAAACCGCTTCGGATCTTTGGATGGCATATATAAAAATATCGATGAGCTTCCTGCAAAAATAAAATCTTCCCTTGAAGAGCACAAAGCTCAGTTGTTTGATGCCCTGTTTCTTACCACAATACATGATAACATAGATATTGATCTCAAAATATTCGACAAACAAAAGGAGGACAAAGATCTTGTTGAGGATCTTTGCAGGCAGCTGGAGTTCAAAAGCTTCTTTGACAATCATCGGCAAAATTCGAATTATGAGTCGATCTCTAATGAACAGCTTGAATTAAAACTAAAATCCTCTGAGCGAATAGCTGTAGAGGTTGATGGAAAATCCGTTAATCTATCGCTTGAGGATGGAAAGATATACAAAATAGATGATAATATATCAAAATTATCGGATAAACATATTATTACCAATGATGCTAAGGGTTTAAGCCATTTATTGGGATGCTCGTGCAGCTGTTTCGACCTCGGCATTGCAAGTTATCTCCTTAACAGCGCTAAAAAAGGATCTCTCTCGTGGCTTTCTTTTGATTTAACAGGCAACCTGAAGCCGTCTGTATCTGACTATTATGAGCTTGAAAAGCTGACTATCGAACATCTTAAAGCCGAAGATCTGATTTATCTAAACAGCATAGAGCAAGAGCTTTCTACGCTGCTTTTTCATATGGAGAAGCGTGGAATAAAGATAGACAAGGAGTTGCTTTATAAGAAAAAAGAGGCACTTGAGAAAGAGATAGATTCGATTTCAAAATCCATATTTCTTTTATCGGGATATGAATTTAATCTTAATTCCCCGAAACAGACAGCGCAACTGCTTTTCGGCAAACTCGGGCTCAAACCGATAAGAAAAGGCAAAGAGGGCCCATCCACAGATATTGAAACATTGGAGAAACTTTCCGATAAGCATCCGGTGGTTAGCCGCATCATTAAATACAGATCGCTTGAGAAGCTCATCACTACTTATATAGAACCGTTTATTCATTATATGGAGGCTGATCCGAATTGTAGAATTCATACTACCTTTAATCAGAAATTGACTGCCACGGGAAGGCTTTCTTCTATGAATCCCAATCTTCAAAATATCCCTACTAATAATCAGCATCATACAGTAAGAGATCTGTTTATCGCTCAGGATGGGTATAGTCTGATAAGTTCGGACTATTCTCAGATGGAACTTCGTGTTATGGCCGTGCTTTCAAAGGATCAGGAACTGATAAGAGCTTTTGAAAATCAGGAGGATATTCATAGCTATACTGCATCGAAACTTTTTGACATACCGATATCAATAGTAACGAAGTCGCAGAGAAGATTGGCTAAAGTGATAAATTTCGGTATAATGTACGGAATGGGTATCAACAGTCTTGCTAAAAATCTTTCTGTTAGTGTCCAAACTGCAAGAAATTATCATGAGAAATATTTTGATAAATACGCAGGAGTCAAGCTCTTTATGGAAGAGGCAAAACAATTTGCCAAAAATTATGGATATGCCAAGACGGCGTTCGGCAGAAGGAGAATGATACCGGAGATAAACAGCAGAAATCCGGGATTGAGGAGTTTTGGGGAGAGGGCGGCTATCAATGCTCCGATTCAGGGAACATCGGCTGACATCATCAAGATAGCAATGGTCAAATTATATAGAAATTTCAGAAATGCCGATATAGAAGCGCATATTCTTCTTCAGATACATGACGAGCTTTTGATAGAAGCAGACAATAAGAATCTCGAAAAGGCTATCGAAATAACAAAAGAGAGTATGGAAAATGCCGTTGATTTGGGTATTAATATGGCTGTTGATATAAGGGTAGGGCGAAACTGGTCAAATCTTAAGGATATCTCTGCCGGTCCATGAACGATCATTTTGAGCCTCAGATTAGCCTTCTGTACGTTGTAAATCTTGGCAGTAACTCTGCCGTTATTTGCAATTTGAGCTTTGATGAGGCGCATTTGAATTCTCAATATGCGGCGCGCAGAATCAATAGAATTATCCTCATGGAGATTGAAGGTTTATGAAATGATAAGAATATCTACAAAAAGCAGATATGGTTTGAGGGCTGTAATAGATATAGCACTTCACGATGGAAAACCGGTTGCGCTGGCAGAGGTATCAAAAAGACAGCATATTTCTGCCAAATATTTGAGCAAAATTATGCTTGAGCTTGAGAAACGGGGGATAGTCAACAGCTTTAGAGGACCTAAGGGCGGATACAAGCTGGCTCATAAACCGGAGGATATTACTATGAAGATGCTGCTTGCTCCGGTTTCATCGGTGGAACTTTCCGTTCCATGTATGGGTGAGAATCCGGATGATTGCCCTCTCGTTGATATAGCCAATTGCCAAGCCAAAACAGTATGGAAAGGAATGGAAAAAAAGCTTAATCAGTTTCTTGAAAGTGTCAGTCTGGCAGATCTCATACAGGGCAGCTGAGACATTCTAAGGACATTTTTGTTGATTCGTAAGCGAAGCGGTTATCAGAATTTCAAGCTTAATCTGCAATTTGCGCCTTAAACTTATTACTTTGCAGCGCAAACTATTTCCAATAGAGTTGCTTTAAATAAACAATGTTATTTGAGCGTCTTTTGCTTCATTCAGAAAGCTGCCTACCGAACCGTAGCTGTCGATAAGTGATTTATCGAGTTGGCTCTCCTTGATATTCATCAATGACATTGTCATATCGCAGGCAATGATTTTTCCTCCAAGCTCTTTGTAGTCTTTTATAAGCCTCTGCGCGGTTGCAACATTGTTTTTTTTCATTGCCATGTCTATCAATTTCTTTCCGAGTCCGAATAAATTCATTCTGGATAATGGCAGAGAATTGATCCTTCCCTTTTTCAGTGCCGACAGACCCCAGAAGGTGAAAAATAATGTGCAGTCTATGCCCATAGCCAACGATCCGTTCCCAATAATCAAAGCGCTCATAACCTTATCTATTGTACCGGAGTGAACTATGATTGCCGCTTTTTTCACTTTTCTATCACTATTTTCCACTGTTTTCCTCCGACAGCCTCTTTGATCGTTGAACCTAACGATTCAGCGGCCATCTGTATCTCTTTAAACGATGCCGGGTGATTTCCTACCGCTTCAATAAGATCTCCTTTTTCCACCTTGATCCATGCTTTTCGTACTTCAATCAGCGGAATCGGGCACGTTTCACCTATGCAGTCAACTTTTATTACCTTAGTCATCAAATTTTACCTCAACCTTTTTTACATCCCAAAGCGGCTCAATTCTTTCAATAATCTCTTCTTTTATATTTGCCGCAAACTGATGATCTCCGGCAAGTTTTGTATAAACGGTGACGATTCCATTATTTATCACTACATCATTTATGAGATCCGCCTTTATAACATTAAATCCTGTAAGCGGGTTTATCACATGTTTCAGTCTTGAGAGAACGATTTCTTTTGTAGTGGTTTTGGGATTCTTAACAAGGCCGTGACTTTGTTCATAGTTCTCAATTGCGGCGTGAAGTGAATCGACTGCCAGAACCGCACAATGTATTTTTACGGGAGGAAGACCTCCGAGCAGTTCATCAGCGGCTTTCCATGTTACCTTTTTTGCTTCTTCTATGGTTTTGCCTTTTGCAATATCGGTAATAATCGATGCAGTTGCGATATTTGAAGCGCACCCGTATGATTCAAATTTTATATCGTCTATCTTTTTTGTTTTCTTATCAACTTTAAGATACAGTTTTACCATATCTCCGCATGCAGGACTTCCCTCAGTCGCAACGGCATCGGCATCTTTTATGGAGCCCGAATTGTGCGGTTTTAAAAAATGATCAATTACTTTGTTAGAATACGGTATAGGCATAGTTTTTCTCCTTATATTGCCTTTTTTACAGGACTGATTTGTCTTAATCGTTCAATAACTTTCTTCGTTGCTTCCGAGACGGGCTCTATTTCATCTTCGTTATTGAATTTGCTGAAGCTGTATCGCACCGAGCTGTGTGCTCGTTCGTGAGAAAATCCGAGAGACATCATAACATAGGATGGTTCAAGTGATCTTGAAAAACAGGCCGATCCGGTAATAACGGCAATTCCATTCATATCAAGATGCAGAACTATTGATTCACCCTCAACCCTGTCGAATGAGCAGTTAAGATTGCCTGCAAGCCTTTTTGAAAAATCGGCAGGACCGTTGATGTGAACATCTTCTATGGATTTGTTTATACTCGTCCAGAGTTTATTCCTTAAATCCTGCACTTTTTCGACATCTTTTTTGTCAAATCGTCTGATCGACTCGGCAAATCCTACTATTGCAGGTACATTTTCGGTTCCTCCGCGAAGATTAAATTCATTAAAACCGCCCATCATAATTTTTTTAATAGGTGTTTTGTTCCTTATGTAAAGGGCTCCCGCACCTTTTGGTCCATACATCTTGTGCGCAGAGAATGTTGCCAGATCAATATTCAATTTGCGGACATCGAGCGGTATCGATGGAAAACTGAGAGCTGAATCGGTATGAAACAATACATTGTGAGATCTGCATATTTTACCTATCTCTGCTACATTCTGAACTGTTCCTACCTCCTGATTTGCAAATTGCACACTTACAAGAAATGTTTTGTCATCATCTATCGCATCATTGAGTTGGTCAAGATCTATAAAACCTTCATTATTGACATCGAGGTAAGTTACTTTTATACCGTTTCCTGATAGCTCTGCTGCGCTGTCCTTCACAGAGACATGCTCAATTTTGGTTGTTATAAGGTGATTCCTTTTTCCTGCAAATGCTTTTGCCGTCCCAAAGAGAGCCAGGTTGTTGGCTTCTGTGCCCCCTGAAGTAAACACTATCTCATCTTCTTTTGCCCCTATTGCTTTTGCAACAGTAAGGCGCGAGTTCTCAAGAGCATCTTTAACCAGGATTCCCGGTCTGTGAGAGAATTGACTCGAAGCTACTGCATAATCGTTTCTCATAAAATTTGTCATTACTTCTATCGCTGCGTCATCCATTTTTGTAGATGCTGCATTATCGAGATAGATTGTTTTCACTATATTTCCTCCAAACTGTCTTCTATTTGCTCCAATTATACTATCTCTACCATTTAAGTCAAGTATAACCGACTTAATCTTCCAATTTCATAATTGGCAATTTTATATTGTGCAGTGGTCTCTTTAAGATTCCTGCTGACGCAAAACGAAACGATTTCTATCCGCTTTTTAGAAAACTTTTGATTCTCCTCTAAACTAAAAAAGACATATTTTTTACCCTGATATCTGATAGCAGATAAGGGCATAAAGTGCGGGAAGCATTCCCCTGCAAATATTTTAAAGAATACTTTACAAAAAGCGAAAATATGTAAAAATATTATACCATATATTCAAACATATTTTTACCGCACATTTACTTGAATAAGTGACTGATCTAAGGTATACTCAAGAGTTGTTGGAACGTAACAGTTCAAAAACAACAGAGGTTTACACTCATATATCCAAAAAGGCAATCGGTAATATTAAAAACCCTGCGGATGATTTTTTTAACAGGAGAAAAGATGATAAAAAAGAAATATAAACAATTGTGTTTATCTCTCCAATTTAGCGGCATAAACACAATAGAGCTTGCGCAACCCTCAGCGGTCATTAACATACAAGAAGCGAACAAAGAACGAAGATAATAAAGAATGAAAAATATATTGAAATTGTAACGACAAGAATTGGTAAGCTTAATTTAATGCCCGGCAGAACACTTGATCTGCTGTACAAAACATTAAGCAATTATTATTCAAAAGTTGAAATATTAATAATCGAAAGAGAGAAAGAATTAAAAGAACTTATAAGAAAAAAACCCGACCTCATAATTTCAGGAATTAAATATTTAGGGTTTGACCTGAATTCAATACAAAGAAACTCAACAAATAAAATATGGTTCTCAGATTTTTTAGATAAGTATGAGATTCCATATACAGGTTCATCTAAAAAATCTATTGAATTTGAATTTGATAAAAGTAAAGCAAAAGATATAGTTTCTGAGTACGGATGCAACACAGCTCCTTTTTTTATTACAAAACCTGATCAATATACTCAAGATGAAATCCCTATTGATTTTCCGTTATTCATAAAACCTCTTTATGAAGGAGATTCAAGAGGCGTTGATTTTAATTCTTTGGTTTATAATTTTGAGGAATTTCAAAGGAAAGTGTCTTCTATCTTTGAAAATCAAGGTACAGTATCCTTAGTTGAAAAATATCTAAACGGCAAAGAATATACTGTAGCCATTTTTCAAGATTTTAAGGTTAATTCATACCAAGTTTATCCCATGGAACTCCTGGCTGAAAAGAATATTAAAGGAGATAGAATTTTAGGCTTTGCAGATAAAATCGCAGATAACGAATTATCCTTAAAAATAAAAAATGAAGATGTTAAGAATAGAGTATCAAAATTAGCATTAGATTCTTTTAAAGCATTAGGTGCAAAAGGATATGGAAGAATAGATATTAAAATGGACGAAAAGGACGTTCCTTATTTTCTCGAAGCAAATTTAATTCCCGGTTTAGGTACCGGATATTTATATAGGTGCTATAATTTAAATACCGGACGAATATATGAGCAAATGATTTTAGATATTGTAAGAAATGCATTTGAATCGAATACAGCGAACCGTTAACAATGTATAAAATAATAGCCGAAACAGGTGTCCGGATAGGGCGAATTATGCATCCTGCGTGTTTCCTGTTTTTGTCATCTTTTTCAGTATGTCCTGAGGAAATCATAATTCCAAATTTATTGTAGGAATTTATTGGTGGATTATACCTCTTGACATGAATCGTAGTATCTTGGATGAGGCAATTCGTACAACAAAGAGCATGACCATTTGGCACAACTCAATCTTGCCATTGTCTTCGGGGCATCTTCCAATCTCCCCTTCTACTATCGCAAACTTGCCGGCAATATCCCTGATTCAAAAACTCTCCGTCATCTGCTGAGCGATCTAGCCCGGTTGGGATTTGATAAAGTGAAACTGGTGATGGATAGAGGTTTCTACAGTGAGGCCAATATCAACAGCCTATATCATAACCATCTGAAGTTTCTGCTCTCAGTCAGAATGTCACTGAGCTTTTTCCGAAAAGCTTTGGATCCCATATATGATTCTTTCCGATCTTTTGAACACTACAATGCGGAGTATGAGCTCTATACCCATACGGTCACAATCGACTGGGACTATCGGTATGAGCGGCCATATAAAGGCGATACTCTTCAGAAGCGGCGACTCTACATTCACTACTACTTCAATATCGAACAGGCCGCAGAAGAGGAGAAAGCGTTTGACAATCGTCTGATTGCCCTACGCGAGGAGCTGCTCTCAAACAGACGTATCAAAGCACATGCGGCACTTTATGAGAAATACTTCAAGGTCAAAACACTAAAGCGGGGTGTCGCTATCCAGGTTAGGAAAGATGTAGTGGCAAAAACCAAACGCTATTACGGCTTCTTTGCCCTTGCCGGCAATGAAAAGATGGATGCGATATCTGCTTTGAAAATCTATCGCAACAAAGATGTTGTTGAAAAGGCCTTCGGCAATCTCAAGGAGCGTCTGAATATGAGAAGGCTGCTCGTCTCATCCGAGCAGAGCCTCGAAGGCAAACTCTTCGTTGCCTTTGTTGCATTGATCTATCTCTCTTACATCAAGAAACAGATGCAAGAGAAGGGACTATACAAAACATATACGCTCGGAACACTTCTGGACAAGCTTGATGTAATTGAGTGCTTTGAAGCACCCGGATACAAGATGCGTGTCGGAGAGATCCTTGAAAAGCAAAAAGATATCTATACCGCCTTGGATGTTGATCCGCCTGCCTCGTTATGAGTTTGCGGGAAGTACCGATCATGATGTCTAAAATGATTAAGTGGCTAAACTCCGATCTTAAGATTCATCCCGTTTTGGTCAGCGGTATAGCTCAGTTTCAGTTGATTCATATTCATCCGTTTCTTGATGGAAATGGTCGTACCTCACGTTTGCTGTCAACCCTCTGCCTTTACAAGACGGGATACGACTTCAAGCGTCTCTTTACCATTAGTGAGTATTATGACCTGGACAGGTCAACCTTTTACAAATCGATCCAAAGCGTGCGTGAAAACGATATGGATATGACCGGTTGGCTCGATTATTTCATCACGGGTCTGGAAACTCAGATGATCGGGGTAAAAGAACGAGGTGAACAAATCATTCGTCGTGATGCGCTGGTACAAAAACACAGCTTGAACGATCGCTAAGGCAAAGCACTCGCCTACCTGCTGAAGCACAAAAAGCTGACCATTCAGGACTTTGAAAAACTCTGCCCGGATGTGAACCGCCGCAGTTTGCAACGTGACCTGAAAGGAATGCAGGACAAGAAACTGATTGCAGGCGAAGGAGCGACTCACCATCAAGAGTATAGGCTGCTCTGAATGTTTGCGACATGTTCACGACAAAGTTTGCGACAATGTTTGCGACACCGATTCATTCAGACCTGCTTTGCAAAACGCATCAGCGGATGCGCCGGCGGGAATCGAACCTGCATCCGTTTTCTATTTCGGGAAAATATAAAAAATTGGAGGATGAAATGAAAATTAAGCTATACCAAATAGATACTTTTACGGATAAAGTTTTTTCTGGAAATCCGGCAGCAGTATGTATATTGGACAGTTGGATTGATAAAGAAAAAATGCAAAAAATTGCTATCGAGAATAATTTGGCAGAAACAGCATTTATCGTAAGGAAAAATAATGGCTTTGAGATTAGATGCTTTACGCCATCTGTTGAGGTTGATTTATGCGGACACGCTACTTTAGCATCAGCTTATGTGTTGTTTGAATATTATAACTATAAATTTGATAGAATCCGTTTTCATTCTCGAACAAGCGGACTGCTATCGGTTAATAAAAAAGGTGATTTTCTAACACTTGATTTTCCGACTGATGTTTGCGAAAAAGTAGAAATACCCCAAATGTTAATTGATGCATTTGATATTAAACCTCTTGAAGCATATAAAGGGAAGACTGATTATTTATTGATATTCCAAAGTCAGAAAGATATTGAAAACATAAAACCTGATTTAAATCTAATTGCAGCAATTGGCGGACGCGGTGTTATTGTATCTTCACAAGGGGAGCAAACTGATTTTGTTTCCAGGTTCTTTGCACCGCAAGTAGGAGTAGATGAAGACCCTGTTACGGGTTCTGCTCATACTACTTTGACGCCAATACGGAGTAAAAAACTTGAAAAGAAAATCCTTACAGCAAAACAATTATCAAAAAGACAAGGTGATTTGAAATGTGAATATTCGGGAGACAGAGTTGCAATAACCGGAAAAGCTGTTACTTATTTAATTGGTGAAATTGAAGTCTAAGATAAAATCAGGATATTAATCAAAAAATATAGGGCATTTGGCAGAGGTAGTGCTGAAAATGATAGCAATAAATAAATATAGTAGTAAATTGAAAGATATGAGCGTTGAAATGCCAACGCTTTATGTTTAAACCGTTAGGTGCAAGGCTGAGAAAAGAGAATGGAGTGCGAAAATTAAAAATTTTGACAAGAAAATTAGAACAAATAATTAAAAAATTGACTGACTACAAAGATTTTGTTTTGCCGACCCGCAAAAAAAGGAAGTCCACGCACATTGCACATATTTGCAAATCGCACTGGCTGACCCACAAACCGAAATTTGCAAAAGAGTGCAACCTTGCACTCGCTAAAAAAAGCAGTATATGACTGATGTGCACGACAATAAAACAAGAAGCTTTAATATGTCAATGATTAAAGGAAAAGATACTAAACCCGAAATCATTGTGCGTAAATTCCTTTTTAAAAATGGATATAGATTTAAGTTAAACTACTCAAAGCTTCCTGGAAAACCAGATATTGTTCTTCCAAAATACAATACGATAATATTCATTAATGGATGTTTTTGGCATGGACATGAGGGGTGCAAATATTTTGTTGTGCCAAAAACGAGAACTGAATGGTGGTTGGATAAAATAAAAAAAACAAAGGAACGAGATCAGAATAATTATAAAATATTAAATGAAACTAATTGGAACGCTATTGTAATTTGGGAATGCGAACTAAAGCATAATGTTGAAAACAGGTTAGAAAAGCTAATCAGTGATATTGAAGAATGATGAAGAAGATTCCCGTCATAGATTTGTTTGCTGGACCAGGTGGGCTGGCTGAAGGATTTTCCTCGATAATAAAGGAGAAGCAACGAGCCTTTGACATAAAACTTTCAATCGAGAAGGATGAAAGTGCCCACAAAACACTTGAATTACGAAGTTTTTGTCGACAGTTTCCAAAAGACGGATTACCAGAAGAATATTATGAGGTTTTAAGGGAGACTGATTTAAAAAAAAGAGAAGAAAAAAAGGCACATTTATTTGAAAAATTTGAAAATGAATATGCAGTAGCTAAAAAAGAGGCATGGCTTGCTGAACTAGGAAATAAAAACTATCCACACTCACAGGTTGACCAAAGAATAAAAGAAGCTTTAAAAGGAGAAAAAGATGGGGTACTGATTGGAGGGCAACCATGTCAGGCATTCTCTCTTGTTGGCA
>CAJVZA010000049.1 GCA_913009315.1 uncultured Hippea sp. | reverse complement strand
GAGACAATGTAGAGATGACAGCTGAACTGATAAGTCCCGTTGCTCTTGAGAAAGAGACACGCTTTGCAATAAGAGAGGGTGGAAGAACAGTGGGCGCAGGTGTTGTCAGTGAGATATTAAAGTAGGGAATGATGAAAAAAATTGTTAGATTGAAGCTGAAATCGTTTGATGCAAAAATTCTTGATGAAACTGTAAGAAGTATAGTAGAAATGGTGGGAAGAACCGGAGGCAATATCAAGGCGCTTGTTCCGCTTCCAACAAGGATAACACGCTATACGGTTTTACGTTCGCCTCATATTGACAAAAAATCGAGGGAACAGTTTGAGATGAGAAGAAGATCTCGTTTGATAGATATTGAGAATGCATCCCCCCAAACAATTGATGTTCTTACCAAACTTAATGTTCCAAGTGGTGTTGACATTACGATTAAGCTATAGGAGAAACGATGTCTGTTTTAATGGGATATAAAATTGGTATGACACAAGTTTACGATGGTGCATATGCCGTACCGGTTACTGTAGTTGAGGCTGGACCATGTCCTGTTGTTAATATTGTCGATAATTCTAAAGTTGTTATCGGTTTCGGAAGAAAGAAGTCTGCAAATAAGCCTATGGAAGGCATTTTTAAAAAGGCGAAGATAAAACCTGTTAGATTTTTGAAGCAGATAAATGTGAATCTTCCTGTCAAGACGGGTGACAAAATTACGACAGAAATCTTTCAGGAAGGTGAAAAGGTTGATGTGAGCGGTGTTTCTAAAGGAAGAGGTACTGCAGGTGTTATAAAAAGACATGGTTTCCACGGTGGACCCGGAGGTCATGGATCTATGTTTCACAGGGCGCCCGGATCTATTGGACACTGCGAATTTCCCGGCCGTGTAGTAAAGGGAACAAAATTGCCGGGTCACATGGGAGTCGACAGAGTTACGGTAAAAAATCTTAAAATTATCAAGATAATTAATGAGAGCAATATTTTATATATAAAAGGTGCTATACCGGGAGCTTGCGGATCACTTGTAACGATAAAAAAACATGGAAAGGAAAATGTCTAAATTGGATAATAGTATGGTTAAAATCGCTCATTATGATTGGAATGCAAACCGGTTAGATGATTTAGAGCTCGGTATAGCAGAAACTGACGGCAAAGACTATGATAAATTACTGTCCCGTGTTATAGTTGCCGAACAGGCCAATTTGCGGCAGGGAACAAGCTCTGTAAAAACCAGAGGTGAAGTTACCCGAAGCACGAGAAAACTGTATAGACAAAAAGGTACAGGTAATGCAAGAGCGGGAGACGCAGGTTCTCCGACACGCTATCATGGAGGAGTTGCTTTCGGGCCGAATCCCAGATCGTATAATCAGAAAATAAATAGAAAAGAAAGAAAGAAGGCCTTTGCGATAGGGGTATCGTTAAGGCATAAAGATACCTTTTGTGTAACAGGTGAATTTGGATTCAAGAAAACCAAAGAGGCCGACGGTTTCCTCAAAAATATAGGTATTGACAGAAAGATTCTTATGATTGTTAATGTAGATGATGGTGAGAAAAGACTTCTGTTCAGAAATATACAGAATGTTGAATTGGTAAACGTCAGCTCGGTTACATTAAACTCAGTTATGAAGTATCCTAACATTCTGATTACTCAAACTGCTCTAAACGAACTGAAAAAGAGGCTGCACGATGAAGGATAAATATTCTATTGTTAAAGGCAAGGTTTTAACAGAGAAATCCGTTAAAGATTCCGAACATGGGAAGCTGCATTTTTATGTTGATCCCGATGCCACTAAAAATGAGATTAAACGTTTTATTGAAACCTTTTTTAAGGCAAAGGTAAAGAAGGTTAATATAATAAATCTTCCGCGCAAGAAGAAGCGTTTCAAAAACGGGGAAGGTTTCAGAAAACTAAGAATCAAATCGATAGTAACCTTGAAAGAAGGCGAAGAGATAAAGGAGTTATAAGGGAGGCCAAGTGGGAGTAAAACTTTATAAGCCGTATACAAAATCCCGCCGTTTTATATCGGTTAGTGATTTTAGTGAACTGACATCTAAAAAGCCTGAAAAGAGCTTAACCAGACCTTTGAAAAAGACTGGCGGGCGTAATGCCCGGGGCGTTATAACATCGTTTCACAGGGGCGGTAGAAATAAAAGAAAATATAGAATTATCGACTTTAAAAGAGCTAAAAAAGGAATTGATGGAAAAGTAGTTGCTATCGAGTATGATCCTAATCGAAGCGCGTGGATTGCTTTAATACACTATGTGGATGGCGATAAGCGGTATATTATTGCTCCGGGCGGGTTAAAGGAAGGAGATACGGTGGCAAGCGGTGAGCAGTCTGAAATCAAAACAGGCAACAGCATGCCGCTCAGAACTATTCCATCAGGCAGCTTTATACATAATGTTGAGCTGAAACCCGGAGGTGGCGGAAAGATAGCGAGAGCGGCGGGGACTATTGTTCAGCTGCTTGCTAAAGAGTCGGGATTTGCTCATCTTAAGATGCCCTCAGGTGAGGTAAGAATAGTTTCTCTCGATTGTACGGCTACTATCGGACAGGTGTCCAATAGTGATCATTCTAATATTTCACTGGGAAATGCAGGGCGCAGCAGGCATCTCGGAAGAAGACCTCATGTAAGAGGAAATGCGATGAATCCTGTTGATCATCCGCATGGAGGCGGTGAAGGAAAGATGGGAACTGGGAGAAATCCGGTGACTCCATGGGGTAAACCTACAAAGGGACATCGGACAAGAAAAAATAAACAAACAGATAAATATATAGTTAAGAGAAGGTAGGAGGAAATTGTGCCGCGATCGATAAAAAAAGGACCGTTTGTTGATGATAAATTATTTAAGAAAGTTGAGAAAATGCAGCATGAAACGAAGAAAAAACCTATTAAAACATGGTCGAGACGCTCTACGGTAATGCCGGAATTTGTAGGGATAACCTTCGCAGTGCACAATGGAAATAAATTTATACCTGTTTATATCACAGAAGAGATGGTTGGACATAAATTAGGCGAATTTGCACCGACGAGGACTTTCAGGGGTCACCGCGGTGTTGTGCAGAAAAAGATAGGAAAGTAAGATGGCTGATGAAATTGTGAGCTATATGAAAGGAGCACATATTGCTCCGAGAAAAGTAAGAGTTATAATAGATCATGTAAAAGGAAAAAACGCAGAAGACGCACTTACAATACTTAAGCTGATGCCTAAGAAGGCTGCGGCTATCCTGTATAAACTATTGTATGGCTCTGTTGCCAATGCCGAAAACAGGGGCATTGATATAGACAGATTAATCGTATCTAACATTACTGCTGATGATGGAATGCGCATAAAGAGGATAAAACCCAGAGCTATGGGAAGAGCATATAGGATACTTAAACGATTTAGCAACATAAAAGTTACGATGAAAATAGGGAGGTGATGTTTTGGGTCAAAAGGTAAATCCTGTTTCACTGCGCATCGGCATTAATAAAGGCTGGCTTTCAAATTGGTACAATAAAAAGAACTACAGAGCATGGTTATCCGAAGATATATTGATTAGAGATGCTATAAAGAAAAAGTTTTATTATGCAGGCATTTCCTCTATAGTTCTTGAGAGAAAGAGCGATCGCGTTCATGCTATAATTTATGCTTCCAGACCGGGAATTATCATAGGAAGAAAGGGTGGCGAAATAGAGAAACTTAAAGAATATATTAAAAAATATACAAACTATGAATTTTCTGTTGATGTCAAGCAGGTGCCAATGATAGATTTGGATGCACAGCTTGTTGCTGAAAACATAGCTTTGCAGCTTGAGAAAAGGGTTTTTTATAGAAAAGCTATGAAAAGGGCGGTAATGCTTGCGAGAAAAAATGGTGCCAAGGGAATAAAGATTGCGTGCTCCGGAAGATTGGGCGGAGCTGAGATGAGAAGGAGAGAATGGGTGATGGAAGGAAGTGTTCCACTTCATACTCTTATAGCAGATATAAGTTACGGTTTTGCGGAGGCAATGACTTTAGCCGGTGTAATTGGTGTAAAGGTATGGATCTGCAGATCCGGTAACAACAAGAAGGCAGCAAATGAGCCGTACAAGGCCAAAACAGATAGGAAATAAGCTTTTTAGAGGTGAGTCGTTATGTTATTAATGCCTAAAAGAACTAAATATAGAAAATCGCAGCGCGGAAGAGGAAAGCTGGACGGTAACGCAAAGGGTGGAAGCAGAGTCAGCTTCGGGGATTACGGTATGAAGGCTTTGGACTGGGCTGAGATTACTGCGAGGCAGATAGAGGCTGCAAGGGTTGCACTTAACCGCAGCTTGGCAAAAACAGGTAAGATATGGATAAGAATCTTTCCTGATAAGGTACTTACAAAAAAGCCTGCAGAAACCAGGATGGGCAAAGGTAAAGGCGCTCCTGAGGTTTGGGTGGCGCCTGTTCAGCCTGGGAGGATTCTTTTTGAGATCGGCGGTGTCAATGAAATGACAGCGGCTAAAGCGATGAAGCTTGCGTCCAGCAAACTGCCTATCGCTGTTAAAATTGTTTCTAAGGAACAGTGATGAATTATAAAGAACTTAAGAATATGGATAAAAAAGATCTGGAAAAAAAATCTGTTGAGCTGAGAAGCGAAATTTTTACTCTTAAGCTGAGAAAGAGCGGAGAAAATATAGAAGATCCGATGATGATAAGAAAGCTTAAGAGGGATCTTGCGCGAACTCTTACAGCTTTAAATGAAAAGGTAGAAAACAATGAATGATAACAAGACAAGATTGAAAGGTGTTGTGGTAAGTGATAAAATGGATAAATCTGTGGTTGTGTTAGTGAAGAGACGCATTAAAGATAAACGCACTCAAAAGGTAATAAGCCGAAAGAAGCGTTATATAGCTCATGATGTCCGGAACCAATATAAAGAAGGTAATGAGGTTATAATCAGAGAGATACGACCGCTCAGCAAAAAGAAACACTTTATAGTTGAAGGTTTGATTCAGGAGAGTGTTCAATGATTCAGCAGGAGACACGATTAAAGGTTGCTGATAATTCCGGAGCAAAGCAGATTGGCTGCATAAAAGTTCTCGGAGGTTCAAAAAGAAGATACGCTTCTCTCGGAGATCTGATTGTTGCTTCGGTAAAAGAATCCATTCCTAACGGAAAGGTAAAAAAAGGCGATGTAATAAGGGCTGTTGTTGTCAGAACCAGTAAAGAAGTCAGAAGAGATGACGGCAGCTATATAAAGTTTGACGATAACGCTGCTGTTATTGTAAGCAATCAAAAAGAGCCTGTTGGAACACGTGTTTTTGGACCTGTAGGCAGGGAACTCAGAAAAAAGGGATATATGAAAATTATATCGCTTGCACCTGAGGTGTTGTAATAATGCAGAATTTTTATGATTTAATAGCGGGAAGTATGGTATGCCTAAGATAAAAACAAGATTAAAAAAAGATGATAATGTGAAGGTTATTTCCGGTAAAGAGAAAGGCAAAACCGGGAAAATAATAAGTTTTAAACATGGCAAAAATCTGAGAGTGATTGTGGAAAATACAAATATGGTAAAAAAGCATCTCAAGGCAAGCCAAAAAAGTAAAGGCGGTATAGTAGATAAAGAGATGCCTATTTCTGTGTCGAATGTACAACTTGAATGTCCTCATTGCGATAAGATAACAAGGATAGGTATCAGATTTCTTGAAGATGGCAGAAAAGTAAGATTCTGCAAAAAATGCAACGAAGATCTCTTAACGGAGTAGAGTATGGCTGAATATAGATCACGAATAGAGACAAGATATAAAGAAGAAGTAGTGCCGGAAATGATGAAGCGCTTTAGTTATAAAAATATTATGGAAGTGCCGCGGCTTGTTAAAATTGTTATCAATGTCGGAATGGGTGAAGCCATTAACGATATAAAATTGCTTGATGCGGCAACGGATGAGCTTTCGCAGATTACCGGTCAGAAAGCCGTTCTTACCCGTGCGAAGCGATCGATCGCAAACTTTAAGCTTAGAAAGGATATGCCTATAGGATGTATGGTTACCTTGAGATCCAGGAGAATGTACGATTTTTTTGATCGTTTTGTGACATTTTCATTGCCGAGGGTTAGAGATTTTAAAGGTGCTTCTACTAAGAGTTTTGATTTGAAAGGAAATTTTAGCGTCGGAGTAAGAGAGCAGCTTATTTTTCCTGAGATAGAGTATGACCAGGTATCAAAGATTCATGGAATGTCTATTTCGTTTCTTACGACTGCTAAAACTGCAGAAGAAGGGAAGACATTACTTTCAGGCTTAGGTATGCCGTTTAGAAAATAGCAGGAGGTAAATTTGGCAAAAAAGACGTTAATAGAAAAAAGTAAAAGAACTCCAAAGTATAAAGTAAGAGGATATAACAGATGTTCCGTATGCGGAAGACCAAGGGCATATATCAGACGTTTTGGATTGTGCAGAATCTGTTTTAGAAGAATGGCAAGCTGGGGTGAGATACCCGGTGTAAGAAAGGCGAGTTGGTAGCAATGCAGGATACAATAAGTGATGCTATAATAAGGATAAAAAACGCAACGATGATGAAACGTAAATCTGTTACTCTGCGCAATTCCAATATGGTAAAAAATATTTTGAAGATTATGAGAGATGAAGGTTATATTGATGGATATAGCGAAAACGGCTTATCTGTTGATGTTAAATTGATATATGGTAAGAATGGCCGTCCTACTTTTAGAATTTTTAAGCGTATAAGCAAATCGAGCCTGAGAATTTATAAATCTTTTGATGAGATTATATTGCCGTATAACGGATTGGGTGTAGAAATTATTTCTACGAGCAAAGGTTTGATGACTACCGAAAAGGCCAGAAGAGAAAGGATAGGCGGCGAACTGATATGCCAGATTTTCTAAATGTAAAAAGGTGAGGTATATTTTATGAGTCATATTGGCGACAAACCGGTTGAAATAATAAAAGATGTTTCTGTAGTGAGTGATGGGAAAAAGATTGAAATAAAAGGTAAAAACGGAAACTTGTCTTTGGACATTTTCCCTGGTATTTTGATTGAAATCAATAATGATATTTTGATGGTCAAAACCGATGAATCGCTCTCAAATCAGGCGATGCACGGTACTATGAGAGCGTTGATTGATAATATGATTACCGGAGTTTCGAAAGGTTACAAAAAAACGCTGCAGCTTGTCGGCGTAGGATATCATGCGGTATTGGAAAAAGATAAATTGACTCTTAGTCTTGGCTATTCCAATCCTGTGATATATAATCTTCCCTCTGATGTAAAATGTGAGGTTGATAAAAAAGGGATGTCGATTGCCCTGAGCGGCATAAACAAACAGAAGGTGGGTCAGGTTGCTTCCGATATTCGGTCGCTGAGACCTCCGGAGCCGTACAAGGGTAAAGGTGTTAGATATAGTGATGAAAAGGTAAGAAGGAAAGTAGGTAAAACTGCAGGTAAGTGAGGTAGAGATGTCGGTTGAACTCAAAAAAGCAAGAAAGATAAGGCGTCACAGGAGATTAAGAAACAGAGTGAGCGGAACAGCGCAGAGACCGAGGCTATCGGTTTTTAAGAGTAATTTGTATATGTACGCTCAACTTATTAACGATATTGACGGAAAAACCATCGCAAGTGCATCAAATTTAGAAAAAGAATTTGTCAAGATCAAAGGTGCCGGAATTGCCGCTGCAGAAGCCGTTGGCACATTGGTTGCAGAAAGAGCAATTGAAAAAGGCGTGAAAGAAGTCGTATTTGACAGATCGGGTTATCAATATCATGGGTGTGTCAAGGCGCTGGCTGATGCCGCAAGAAAAGTAGGGCTAAAATTTTGAAAGGAGTTTATGTGGAAAAAGAACAGGATAATTTTAGCGAGTATTTGATTCATGTCGGACGAATTGCAAAGGTGGTTAAGGGCGGCAGAAGATTCAGGTTTAATGCACTTGTAGCGGTAGGCGACAAGAGCGGAATGGTAGGAGTTGCCGGAGCAAAATCAAAGCTTGTTTCGGATGCTATAAGCAAGGCTGCAAAAAAGGCAAGAGAGCATCTTTTCAGAGTTCCTATAGTAAAAGGAACACTGCCTCATAAAATAGTCATAAAATGTGGAGCGGGCAGGGTAATGATAAGGCCTGCAAAAAAAGGTACGGGTATCGTTTCGGGAGGAACCATGAGGGCAATACTTGAGGCATCCGGTTATAAAGATGTTGTTGCCAAATCGCTGGCTACCAATAATCCATCTAATGTTGCGCATGCAACAGTCGAGGCACTCAAATCGCTCAGAACATATACTGATATTGCAAATCAGAGACGAAAATTCGGCGACTCTAAATGAGTATGATAAAGATTACGCTTGTGCGCGGCTTGGCCGGAAAAGACAAACGGTTTAAAGTTGTTGCTCACAGCTTAGGTTTGCATAAAACGGGAAGCAGTGTTGTGCTGAAAGATACTCCGCAGATAAGAGGTATGATAAATAAGATTTCGTTTCTTGTTTCATATAATAGCATAGGGGATAAAAATGATAACGCTTAGTAATCTTTCAAAAACAGTTTGCAAAGATATAAGAAGAATCGGCAGGGGCGATTCTTCCGGGCATGGAACTACTGCCGGAAGAGGCACCAAAGGACAGAAATCTCGTTCAGGAGGTACTAAAGGTCCTTATTTTGAAGGCGGACAGATGCCGTTGATCAGACGTGTGCCTAAAAGAGGCTTTCACTCTCCAAACCGTATAAACTTTGAGGTTATCTCTCTTGATGATCTGAAGCAGCGATTCCAGGAGGGGGCGCTGGTTAACAGGCAATCAATATATGAGGTAGGATTGATTTCAAAAAAAGGTTCGAATATAAAGATTCTTGCTAATGGAACTATAGATAAGAAGCTGAAAATAGAAAGTATTCATATGTCAAAGGCTGCAAGGGAAAAGTTGATAACCGCAGGATGCGTGCTGGAATAGCCTGTAATGAACGGATACGATAAATTTCTTAATCTTCCCGAATTAAATAAAAGAATATTTTTTACGGTAGGAATGCTTATCCTATTTAGAGCCGGTATACATGTTCCTACACCGGGGATAGATATAAATGTTTTCAAGGATATTTTTAATAGTTCTCAGAATACCGTTTTAGGCCTGTTTAACCTGTTTACCGGAGGTGCACTCAAGCAGCTTTCGATAATGTCTCTTGGAATTATGCCTTATATTAGTGCTGCAATTATAATGGAACTTTTAGCGGGTGTCTTTCCCGAACTTGCAAAACTTAAAAAAGAGGGCGAAGAGGGAAGAACAAAAATTACAGAATATACAAGGTATCTTACGGTTGCAATAGCGGTTCTTCAGTCGGTAGGTATTGCGCTTGGACTGGAGCAAATGAGAGGGGCCGGAGGAGCGCCTGTTGTTATTGTTCCGGGGAGCTCGTTTGTTCTTTCTACAATATTTACTATGACAACTGCAACGCTGTTCCTTATGTGGATGGGAGAGCAGATTAACGAGCGCGGTATTGGAAACGGCATCAGTCTTATCATATTTGCCGGTATTGTGGCCAGGTTGCCTGCAGCAATCGGCAATACATTCCGCCTGATAAGCGCCGGAGAGCTTTCGGTCATTTTTCTTGTGATTGTTGTGGCATTGATGATAGGCATTATATTTTTTGTCTGCTATGTTGAGCTTGCCCAGAGAAGGATTCAAATTCAATATCCGAGGCGTATGGTCGGCAATAGACTTTATGGCGGCCAGTCAAGTTATTTGCCGATAAAGGTTAATGTTTCGGGTGTTATACCTCCCATTTTTGCATCCTCGATTCTGCTCTTTCCGGCCACTATCGTTACGATGGTGCATACGGGATTTTTTCAGAATATTTCAGATTATTTGCGGCCCGGAGGACTGATCTATTCGATTTTATATGTTGTGATGATATTTTTCTTTGCTTATTTTTATACGGCAATCATTTTTAACCCCACCGAGGTGGCGGATAATTTGAAGAAATATGGAGGATTTATTGCGGGAATAAGGCCTGGCAAGAAAACTGCAGCGTATATAGATTCCATACTTGACAGACTGACCTTTGCCGGCAGTATATATCTTTCAATTATATGCGTGCTGCCGTGGGTTTTTATACAGCGCTTTAATGTTCCGTTCTTTTTTGGAGGCACATCCTTGCTTATTGTTGTGCAGGTTGCGCTTGATACTATTATGCAGATTGAATCACATCTGTTTATGCATGATTACAAAGGAATGATAAAAAAGGCAAGGAGATAGCATATGATAATAATACTTTTAGGTGCACCGGGTGCCGGAAAAGGAACGCAGGGAAAGATGCTTTCTGAAAAATATGCGCTTCCTGAAATTTCGACAGGAGATATTTTGAGAGCAGAGGTAAAAGATAATACTGATCTTGGAAAAGAAGCTGAAGAATATATGAAAAAGGGCGAGCTTGTGCCGGATGCCGTAATTATTGGAATGATGAAAAATAGAATGAACTGCGAGGATTGTAAAAACGGTTTTATTCTTGACGGCTTTCCAAGAACGGTAGAGCAGGCGGATGCACTGGAGAATATGCTTAAAAACGAGGGTAAAAACGTTGATTATGTTTTAAATATAGCAGTGCCCGAAGAAAAGATCATTAGGAGAATCTCCGGAAGAAGAAGCTGTCCTGAATGCAAGTCTGTTTATAATATCTATTTTAATCCCCCAAAAGAAGATGCCGTTTGTGACCACTGCGGATGCTCGCTGGTTTTACGCGATGATGACAACGAAGAGACTGTAAAAAGCAGATTAAGCACATACAATCAGAAAACGTCACCGCTGGTTGATTATTATAGAAAAAGCGGTACGCTTATAGAAATTGACGGCAATGGTACTCCCGATAAGATTTTTGAAAATATTGCCGGAAACTTAAAATAGGAGATTATGGTTGGTTGTACTTAAATCCGATAACGAGATAGAGAAAATGTACAGAGTCGGTCAAATGACCGGTCTGATAATGAACTATCTTACCGATCAGATAAAAGAGGGCATAACTACGCTGGAGATAGACCGTATGGCTCGCTGGAAATCCAAAGAGGTCGGTGCGGTACCTGCATTTTTGGGATATGCAGGATTTCCAAAGGCAATCTGCGTTTCGGTGAATGATGAGATTGTTCATGGAATACCGTCAAAAAAGCGCATAATAAAAAATGGCGACATGGTCAGTTTGGACTTTGGGCTTATATATGATGGGTATTATAGCGATACTGCAAGGACTCTGATAGTCGGCAGTGCCGATGCTGCCGCTCGAAAGTTAAATGAGGTCACTAAAGAATGTCTTGATAGAGGTATAAACAGCGCAAACATAGACAACCGCATTTCTGATATAGGTATTGCAGTAGAAAATTGTGCAACGCAGAACAGATTTTCCGTTGTCCGTGAATATGTAGGACACGGAATAGGCAAGGAGCTTCACGAAGATCCTCAGATCCCCAATTACAGGAGTGATTCTGCTGGTGTGAGGATTGTTGCAGGGATGGTTTTAGCTATTGAGCCTATGATTAATGAGGGGGAAAGCGATCTGTATGTAAAGAGGAATCGTTGGACCGTGGCGACAAAGGATCATAAGAGATCCAGTCATTTCGAAGACACTGTTGCAATTACTGAAGATGGTGTTAAACTGCTAACGCGAATAAATTGAATTTGTAGAGGTATTATGGCAAAAGAGGAAGCATTAGAGATCAACGGGCAGGTTACCGAAAGGCTTCCCGATGCTATGTTTAAAGTCAAACTTCCCAACGGGAAGATTATACTTGCGCATGTATCGGGAAAAATGAGGATGCACTATATAAAAATTTTGCCAGGCGATACCGTTAAACTGGCTATTTCACCGTACAGTCTTGATAAAGCCCGAATAATTTACAGATTTAAATAATAGGAGAACGGATATGAAAGTTAGGGCATCGGTTAAAAAAATGTGCACAAAATGCAGAGTCGTCAGGAGAAAGGGCGTGATAAGAGTGATATGCGAAAACCCCAAACATAAACAGAGGCAGGGGTAGATAGTTGGCTCGTGTAGGTGGAGTTGATCTCCCAAGAAACAAAAGAATGGAAGTTGCGGTTACATATATTTATGGAATCGGACCTACGCTCGGCAAGCTGGTGCTAAAGCAGGCAAATGTTGATCCTGACACAAGAACCGGCAATCTGACTGATCAGGAAATCAATAGATTAAACAAGATTCTTCATGAGTATAAAATAGAGGGGGATCTCAGAAGATCCGTTGCTATGAATATAAAAAATCTTATGAATCTTGGCAGTTACAGAGGATTGAGACATAGGCGCGGTTTGCCTGTAAGAGGTCAAAGAACCAGGACAAACAGCAGGACGAGGAAAGGAAAACGAAAAACTGTAGGTGGAAAGTCTAAGGGGTAGGTAAGATAATATGATTAAAAAGGCTAAGAAAAGTACAAGAAGAAAAAGGATTAAGAAAAGAAGCGTTCTGAGTGCTGTTGCATATATTCAGTCAAGCTTCAATAATACGATCGTTACAATAACAGACAGATCGGGAGCTGTTTTATGCTGGTCAAGCTCCGGAGTGGTTGGATTCAAAGGCACAAGGAAGGGAACTCCGTTTGCTGCTCAGATGGTGGCTGAAGATGTTGCAAAAAAATCTCAGGCTTTCGGTGTGCAGGATATTTCGGTAAGAGTTAACGGCCCGGGTTTTGGAAGAGATGCTGCGGTTAGGGGCTTGGCTGCTTTTGGATTAAAAGTGAAGGATATTGCAGATGTTACACCTATACCACATAATGGATGCAGACCGCCCAAGCGGCGTAGAGTATGATGCAAGAAGGAGATAAATAGATGGCTGTATATTTAGAGAGTAGATGTTCGCGTTGTCGTCATGCAGGAAGTAAACTTTTTTTGAAAGGAGAACGATGCGATTCTCCAAAGTGCGCTTTTGAGCGACGTAAATATCCGCCGGGCGAGCATGGCAAAAACTTATCTCGCTCAAGAAGCTCAGGTTACAAAGAACGTCTAATAGAGAAACAGAAGGCAAAATATATTTATGGAATGCTGGAAAAGCCGTTTAAGAATTATGTAGAAAAGGCAAAGAAACAGAAAGGTATTTTAGGTGATAATATTCTTATATTGCTTGAAAGACGGCTTGATAATGCAGTTTTTAGAGCCGGTTTTGCCTCATCAAGGCGTCAGGCACGCCAATTGGTGGCACATAGGATAATAAAATTGAACGATGTAAGAGTGAGCATACCATCAATACTTATCAAGGCCGATGACAAAATTTCCGTGATTGATAGATACAGAACAAACCAGTTAAAGGAAAAAGTTGCTGAACATCTGAAAGTCAGAGCTTTGCCGGCATGGATGAAATCACAAGACAACTGGACTGTTTCTGTTATAGATGAACCTTCCGAAATAACACCTTCCTTTGATGTTTCAAGGATAGTGGAGTACTATTCAAGATAGGAGCGTATATGATTAAAGGGATAGTGTTACCTAACGGTATGGAGAGAGTTCCGGAAACGGAAACCGATAGTTTTGGACGTTTTGTCATAGAACCCTTAGAAAGAGGATATTCCATAACAATTGGTAATGCACTCAGAAGAGTGCTTTTATCTTCTATTGGCGGATATGCCTTTACAAAAGTTAAAATAGCCGGAGTGGATTCTCAATTTTCTCCTGTTAATTTTGTTAAAGAAAACGCACTCGATATAATACTTAACTTAAGAAATGTTGTATTTACAGCTGATGTTCCTGATATAGAATCTGAAATTGTTTCTATAGATGTCAAGGGTGGTGTCGTAACCGCAAAAAACATAGAATGCGGCAATATTAGTGTGATCAACAAAGACAGCTATATTGCAACTGCTGAGGATAGCGTAAAACTAAAGATTTCAGGAGTTGTAGAATATGGAGTGGGATACAAGAAGGCGGATCTCAACATTGCCAATAAAGAACCCGGGTGGATTCCTATGGATTCAAATTTTTCTCCCGTAAGAAATGTTATATTTCGCTCAGGCAAGTCTATGATAAAAGGTTTCCTGGACTACGAACGTCTTGAGATTGAAATTACGACAAATGGAGCGGTTGCTCCCTCTGATGCTCTAAATAATGCTCTATCCATAATTAAGCAGCATGTTGATATAATTTTAGGCGAGCAGGTTTCGGAAGAACGTGATAGCCTGAAAGCTGAAAACGATATGGTTTTGAAAAGAGAGATAGACGAGTTGGGGTTGTCGGTGCGAGCTGCAAACTGTTTGAGAAACGCCGGTATTGTGACCATTGGAGCGCTTGTTGAAAGAAGCGATAGTGATCTTCTGGCAAAAAAGAATTTTGGCAAAAAATCGTTGAATGAAATAAAAGATTCACTTGCCAAGTTTGATTTATCATTAAGAAACGAGGAATAAGAGGATATCATGAGACATAGAAAGGCTAACAAAAAACTTGGCTGTAGATTATCTGTAAGAATGGCTTTATTGAGGTCTCTTGCAAGAGCACTCATCAAAGAGGGAAGGATCAAAACAACTATTGCAAGAGCGAAAGAGCTTTCTAAATTTATTGATAGAATTATTGTACTGGCAAAAAGAGGTGATCTGTCTTCAAGACGTGAGGCATTGTCAAAAATTCCGGATAAAAAGATTATCAACGAACTTTTTGCAAAAGCTAAAACTGATTTTTCCGACAAAAACAGCGGATTTACTCATATTATAAGAACCGGCAGAAGACCTGGAGATAATGCTCAAATGGCTCTTATTTATTTCAAAGAGCTTGAGGTCGGATAATAGTTCAAGGCAGAAAATTGTCTCTGCTGCAATAATAGTTTCAGTTTTATTAGTTGATTTAGTAACAAAACGACTGGTGTTGGGGATAACGTCTCCAATACCGGTCATAAGAAATTTCTTTGATATAGTTCATATCGAAAATTCATCTGCAGCGTTCGGCATATCGTTTTTTTTGCCCGAATGGATGCTTCGCTATCTTCTGATAATCGTTTCTATCGCCTTTGTTTTGATCGTAGGATACCAACTGTTTATCAAGGCAAACAGTCGTTATTATATAGCATTTTCGTTGATACTTGCAGGCGCTTTAGGCAATCTGTGGCAGCGAATATTTCAGGGCAGGGTAACAGATTTTTTATATTTTCATATAGAAGGTTTTTATTGGCCGGCATTTAATATTGCAGATTCTGCAATAACAACAGGTGCCGTCCTCTTTTTTATAAAGATGTACCTTATGAATGATTCCCATGAAAAATCTTAATCGGTCAGAATCTTTTTTCTATTAACTTGTAACTTGCATTTATAAATCTGTTTGTCTGCATAAGGCGTCGAAAGTCCGGAGAAGATTTTCTTAACCTTTTTCTCAAATGCGGAACAGAAGAAAAGAGAACACAGGCACAGGATGCCTGTGATACACTAAAGAAAGATCGGAAGAGCACACGTCTGAACTCCAGTCACACTGATATATCTCGTATGCCGTCTTCTGCTTGAAAAAAAAAAA
>CAJVZA010000048.1 GCA_913009315.1 uncultured Hippea sp. | reverse complement strand
AAAAGACTTATCAATATCTTTTATCGTTGAACTGTTTATGTAATTAATTTGTTGGCACATAAGAATATTTTCTGGAGCCGGCGGCTGGAATCGAACCAGTGACCTGCTGATTACGGATCAGCTGCTCTACCAACTGAGCTACGCCGGCATAAAGACGGTTTTATGCATACAATGAAGCTTTGTATCTGAGGCTGAATTATATCATAAGCTTGGAATAATGGAAGAGATTAGACTTCATTGCAAATAAGAGATCCTAACTGCAAAAGTTATAACATATCCACAAATACCTCATTAGATAAGATAATTCCCTGAGGAAAGACAAGCGACAGGCAGCCGTTTTTCATTTTGAGCATTTTCAGTGTTATCCATCTGTCTATTCTGCTTTCAATTATGCTGAATTTTTCGAGATCACCGTATTTCTGCCTGAATCTGCTCCAGTTTATACCTTTTGTTAATCTAAGACCTAATATCAGCTCTTCAGACATTCTGTCTTTTCTGCAAAGCTTTTCTGTGTATTCAACAGGAAATTTTCCATTATGGAGCATATCTGCATATTCATTATAATTTTCGGTATTTTTGATTCTCCTGCCTTTTAGATAGCTTGATGCAGATAATCCAAATCCCCAATATTCACCCTCCTGCCAATAGTTGATGTTGTGTATTGACTCGCATCTGTTTTTTGCAAAGTTAGAGATTTCGTAATGATGAAATCCGTTTTTTTTGAGAAATTTTACGCTGTCTATGTAAATTTCCGAGGATAATTCATCTGATGATGCCATTTTTTTACCTGTTTTTTCGCGATGATAAAAAAGTGTGCCATCCTCTACGGAAAGACAATAGATGGAGATATGGGTTATTGGAAATTCTGCTGCTATTTTCAAATTATCCATAAACTGCTCTTTGCTTTGATTGTTAAAACCATATATAAGGTCTATAGAAATATTATCAAAACCTGCTTCATGCGCATTTTTTATTGATTTTTCTGATGACCTTGCGTCATGAGTTCTTCCGAGAAATGACAGATCGCTATCTGAAAAAGATTGTGTTCCGATACTGATTCTGTTTATTCCCATTTTCCTGAGTGCGGAGAGATAGGCAAGACTCAAATCCGATGGATTTGATTCTACGGTTATTTCCGTAGCTTTATCAATATAAAAAGATTGCTTCAAAGCCGATAAAATATCGTTTAACCTTTCGCTGCCGAGAAATGATGGAGTTCCGCCTCCGAAATAGATGGATGCGGCACGATCAATGGATTTATTCTGTTTTTTGAGAGAGATTTCTGTTTTTAGAAGTGCAATATAGCGATCTATATTATCTTGATTTGCAAAAGAAACAAAATTGCAATACGGGCATTTTTTTCTGCAGAAAGGGATATGTATATAGATGTAAGACACTCAGTTTATGATACGTTCTACGGAAATAATGTCTTCCAATGATCTCAGAATCTGCACAAGAGCGTTGATCTGCTTATTGGATTTTATGCCTAAAACAAATTTAACCGTTGTAACTTTTTGTATATCATCTGTTGAAAGCGCCACATTTACAATATTGATTCCCCTTGATCCTATAACGGATGTCAGTTTTGCAAGCATTCCTACTTTATCAGCCGTCGTAACGCATAGAGAAACATTGAAGGTTTCGGAAATGGTTTTCCACTTTACATTGACCAGTCTGTCTTTTTCCAGCATAAGATTATCGAGATTTGAGCATTCCATTCTATGAATAGTTACTCCCCTGCCTCTTGTTACAAAACCGACAATTTTGTCTCCCGGTACAGGATTGCAGCATCTCGCAAGATTTACCATCAGATTATCTAAGTAAAGTCCGTCGATAACTATCGGTGATCCGGGTACGGTCGGTTTATTTGAACCTGCCTTTTTTGCCGCTTTTTTTTCTTTGTAAAAATGTTTTACCGCGGTTGCAACGGAAAGTTTTCCGTTTCCTATATCTACATAGAGATCTTCAATATTCTTGCGGCCTAATCTTTTCAGCAGCTCTATTGTTTCCGGAGATTTAGAATATTCATGGAGGCTTATGCCTATCTCTTTAAGTCTGCTTACAAGCATCTCTTTTCCTATAGCTATTGCGCTTTCTCTTTCTTTGTTTCGTATCCACTGACGGATCTTATTTTTTGCTTTTGATGTTTTTACAATTGCAAGCCAATCTTTTGAGGGATGATGATTCTTGGAGGTAATGATACTGACAATGTTGCCTGTTTTAAGTTGAGTTTTAAGAGGAACCATTTTGCCGTTCACGATTGCTCCGGTGCATTCGTCACCAACTGCAGTGTGAATACTATAGGCAAAATCAATTACGTTTGAGCCTCTTGGAAGTACCTTAAGATCGCCATTAGGAGTAAACACATAAATTTCATCTGCCATGAGATCAATTTTCATGCTGCCGAGAAATTCTTTTGAATTTTTTAGATCTTTTTGCCACTGCAAAAGATGTTTCATCCAGACAAATCTTTTATCAAGAAGGTTAAATTTTCCTCCTTCTTTGTATCTCCAGTGAACGGCGATTCCGTTTTTTGCTACATTGTCCATCTGTTCTGTTCTTATCTGTATTTCAACCACTCGTCCGGAAGGTGCAAATACTGTTGTGTGCAGCGATTGGTACATATTGGCTTTCGGAAGAGCGATGTAATCTTTGAATCTTCCCGGAACAAGCTTGAATCGGGGATGAATGATACCCAGAACCATATAACATGATTTTATGTCTTCGGTAATTACTCTTACAGCAAAAAGATCGTATATCAGATTTATATCTTTTATGTCGATGGAATTTTTTTCCATCTTTTTGCATATACTGTATATATGCTTCGCTCTGCCTTCTATGCGGTATTTTATTTTATGTTTATCTAACAGTATTTTGATCTCGGTTATTACCTCTTTGATATGAGACTCTCTTTCTATTCTTTTTTCCTGGAGCTCTTTGGCGATAGTATAATAAGCGTCAGGTTTTAAATATTTGAGCGATAAGTCTTCAAGCTCCGCCTTTACAACACCAAGTCCAAGTCTGTGTGCAAGCGGTGCATATATATCGACTGTTTCTTTTGCAATTCTCACCTGTCTTTTTTCGTCAAGATGATGTAATGTCCGCATATTGTGCAGCCTGTCGCATATCTTAATGATTATTGCTCTAAGATCATTTGCCATAGCAACTATCATCTTTCGAAAATTTTCCGCCTGGGCGTCTTCTTTGCTGTGATAGTTTATTCTGTTTAATTTTGTAAGGGCATTAACTATGTCGGACGCTTCTTTACCAAAACTGTTTTTTATGTCACTAAGGTTGACAGTCGTATCCTCTACAACATCATGAAGCAGCGCCGATACTACACTTGCCGGATCGTTAATAAGTTCTGCAACAATTGCAGCAACAGCCACCGGATGAGTTATATAATCTTCGCCGGAAGATCGTTTTTGCCCCTTATGTGCATCTATGGCAAACAGATATGCTTTTTCGATAAAAGCCGCGTCTTGACTATTGAAGTGTTTTTTGATCTCCTCTATTGTCGGATTATCTGATGTTATATTATGCCTCCGTTAAAATAGCGTGGTGATTGCTACCAAATAATCTTAGCTTTTCCTTCCGCGAGCTCAACTGTAGCTTCAATAATATTCTTGTGCCTTTTTTTGTTCGTCTGAAAGATCAGTTCATTCTGTCTGATTTGAACCGCTCTTTTTCCTACGGCTTTCGCAACAACATAGCGATCAACATACTTATCTAAAAGTTTTTCCTCAAGCATAGCAATATTCATAGATATTTTCTCCTTATTTCATTTTTCAATTTATCGGCGAATAGCCTCATTTCTTTGCGTACAGCTGAAATTCTGAGTTTCGATGAATCTATTATTTCAGATACAAATCGTATGCTTTGATCAAGATTTTCGTTAATTATTACATAATCAAATTTATCGAAACGCTCAATCTCAAACAGGGCGGTTTTCATTCTGATTTTCATATCATCATCAACAATGTCTCCTCTCTGCTTCAGCCTTTTTTCCCATATAGAGAAATCAGGCGGAAGAATAAAGATGAGAGAAGAATTTTCATACTCCTTTTTTATATTTAGAGCCCCCTTAACATCTATAGTCAAAATTGTGTCTTGTGACGGAACTACCGATTTCAACGTTGCCTTTGATGTTCCATAATAGTGATTGTGAACCTTTTCATACTCCACGAACTCATGATTATCTATCATTTGCTGAAACTGTTTATCGGAAACAAAAACATAATCAACCGATTGAATTTCACCTTTCCGCTTCTTTCTCGTGGTATGAGATATGGTTTTTTTTATAGACCTGTTTTTCGTAACCTCTTTTGCGATAGTAGTTTTACCGGATCCGGTTGGTCCGGAAATAACAAATAACATCAGTTATTTATACGGTCCCTTATTGTGTCGGTAGATAGCGCTGAAAGTATAATATCACCGGAATCCGAAAAGATAATAGATTTTGTTTTACGCCCTCCGGTCACGTCAATACATTTTCCATTTTTGTCTGCTTCTTCTTTTATTTTTTTTATCGGAATCGAACCGACTTTAATTACTGCAACTATCCTGTTTTTCATAACAAAATTTCCAAATCCAACGCTTATTATTTCCATGTTTCTAATTGTTGTCATTTTTTAGATTTTTGCAACATGTTCTTGCGACAACATTCAACAATTATCAAACTATATTGTCAAAGAATATCTTTATTAATTTATTATTATGAGAATGCTGCACAATAAGCTCTGAATTTGTTTATTTTGCAGTGGTCTTATTAGCAACAACAATGTCAGGTCTCAACAGCCTGCAAAGACACGATTCATGGATGTCCGGTCTTTCTCATTACTCTTTGAAGATTCTTTCTTACTTTTTGATTGATTAAAAAGTCATCAAAGCAATCTTTAATGTATCACAGGCATCCTGCCTGTGTTCTCTTTTCTTCTGTTCCGCATTTGAGAAAAGGCGTTAAGAAAATCTTCTGATAAAGCGTATAGAAAATTAAGGGTAATTCTGAGGGCTATATGCTTCCACATGTATGTCTTCTATAGATCCGCATAGAACTTTTAGAGATACCCTTGTTTTCAATCAACGACAGAGAAATAAGCCTGTCGGTCTTAGTTAATACGGATAAAATTAAGGAGTTTTGTCAAATGCAAAGACACGACCCCAAGATGTTTAAAAATAATTCTAAATAAAGTAATAAAATGGTTGACAAAAGTATATTTATGGTATAAAAGGATATGAAATGGGATAGAAGGGGATAAATGTTTCGAGGTAGATATAATTTTACAATCGATTCTAAAGGAAGAGTAAGCATTCCTTCGCGGTTCAGAGAGCAGATAAAAAAGGATTATGCCTCTGATATTTTAGTGTTAACCTCTTTAGACCAATCGGTTTTTGTATATCCTGATCCGATTTGGCAGAAAATAGAAGAAAAGGCCAGAACCTTGCCTCTGTCCAACAAGCAGGCGCGCCAATTTCTTAGGCTGTTCTTTTCGGGCGCCAGCGAATCGTCGATAGATAGTCATGGAAGAATAACGGTTGCACCGTTTCTCATGGAGTATGCCGGTTTGAATCGCGATGTAATGATAATCGGCAATCTTGATCATATAGAGATATGGGATAAAAAGCGTTGGCATGACACAAAAAAGACGATTGAAGATAATCAGGACCTCATAACCGAGTCAATTTCAAAGCTGGGTATTTTCTGATGATTGATTTTGAATTGCAAACCAATGACGGCACAAAATTTACCCATATTCCGGTTATGCCGGATATCGTAGCCTCATTTTCAGAAATTGCCGGAAAATATATCGATTTGACGGTGGGGATGGCCGGACACAGTAAAATAATTCTGAAATCTAATGAGAAGAACTTTCTTCTTGGTGTTGACTGCAATAAAAAATCATTGACTGCTGCCGATGAAGCACTTGCTCAGGAAGGATTTTCAGGACGCTATAAATTGGTTTATGGGAATTTTAGAGATATTGGCCTGATTGCCGCCCAAAACGATTTTATCCCCGCAGAAGGTATTCTGGCTGATCTGGGATTTTCGTCTGTCGAGATTGCCGAACCGATCGGCTTATCTTTTGACGCAGACCAGCCGCTTGATATGCGGTTAGACAGCTCCTATCCCATTAATGCTTCCGAGATTGTAAACAGATGGAGCGAAAGCAAAATTTTCAAAATGCTGCAGATGGTCGATGAAAGAAAAGCGGGAGCTATTTCTCATGCTATCTGTAGAAGAAGGCAGAAAATGCCTATTACCAGAACTGTTCAGCTTGCGCAAATTGTTTCTTCCTGCTTTCACAAATGGCAGAGAATACACCCTGCTACAAAGACATTTTTAGCATTAAGAATCGTAGTAAATCGTGAAATAGAAAATTTAGAAACGATGATTCATGCCGCCTTCAAGCTTTTAAAAATTGATGGCAGACTCGCAGTAATAAGCTTTAATTCAATAGAAGACAGAATCGTAAAAAGAGCATTCAAAGAGTTTGCAGAAGCAAAAATTGCCATACTGCCTTACAAAAAGGGTGTAGTTCCGAACGAAAAAGAAAAAATGGATAATCCGAGATCAAGAAGCGCAAGATTGAGAATAATGAAAAGAATAAAGGAGGAATAAGTGAGAATAGAAACCGGAAGCGCAGGTTCAGAAAGTTTTGTGAACATAAGATCCTTTAGATTTATTATAATATCACTTATCTCTTTTCTTGCTATATATATTGTTTGGCAGAAAAATCTATCACTTCAGGAACGTTATAATATTGCACGTATAGAAAACCAGAATAAAAAGATTCGAAGAATTGCCGATGTTGTAACGGTTAGATTTTATAAAAACAGCTCTATATTAAAACTACAGAATTATGCATTCAACGATGGTTTAACATATTATGGCAGCAAAGGCGGTGCAAAGAGAGAACAGAGAAAAATTTTAAAGCCGATTTTGATTGCTCTGTCCGGCAAGCCGGCATCAAGTGCAGTTAAAGAGCGTTAAAAGAGGGGAAAAATCGAGATTTAAACCGTTTGCCGGATTGATATTATCGATTTTTTTATTAGCTTATATTGTAGTTATTGCCAGACTTTTTAATCTTCAGGTCATAAAAAACAGAAGACTGAGCGAAATAAGCAGCAACGAAACCTCTAAAATTATTCATGAAATATCTTCAAGAAAAGATATAGTCGACAGAAACGGCATTCTTCTCGCTGTGTCTGTGCCTGCATATTCAGTGTATGCCAAAACTTATAATTTCAGTAACATAAAAGAAGCTGCAGCAATTCTCAAAATTGGCAAAGAGGAATATGGAAGAATAGTCAGCCACTATGAAAAAGGTCGATTTGAATGGATAGCAAGAAGAATGGTGTTGAGTAACAATAATATAGAAAAATTATATCCTATAAAAGGAATTCATTTGATAAAAACAACAAAAAGAATCTATCCTCAAAATGCGCTTGCATCTCATATTATAGGCTTTTGCGGTATTGACGGAAACGGATTGGAAGGCATAGAAAAACGATTAAACAGTGATATCGTAATTAAAGGAAAAACCGGGAATTTGATTTTTGTAGATGCTAAGGGAAGAAGAATAGCAAATAGAGAAGTGCCTCCTCAGAAAATAGGAAAAATAACACTTTCAATTGATGCCAGACTTCAGGCGATAGTTCAAAAAGAACTTTCGGATGCAGTAAAAAAGTTTGATGCCCAGGGCGCTTCTGCTATACTGATGAGACCGAACGGAGCAATTTTAGCAGCAAGCAGCTACCCGGAATATAATCTTAATAATGCGGCGAATGTACCATACAGCATCATACGTAATCGGTTGATAACAGATGTTTTCGAACCTGGATCTGTGTTTAAAATTGTAACGGTCTCAGCGGCGCTTGATACCAACAGTGTTAAGCCGGATGAACTATTTTTTACTCATAATGGAAAGTTTAGGGTGGGTCGTCATATAATACATGACTCTCACCCGCATGGATGGCTTAGCGTAGAGAATATAATCACCAAGTCAAGCAATATAGGAGCTATGGAGATTGCCGGGAAGGTTGGAGTAAACAAGTTTTTTGCGTATATAAGAAAATTTGGATTTGGCAGAAAAACCGGAATTGAACTTCCGGGTGAATCAAAAGGAATAGTAAAGAAAAAGATTTTATATAAAGGAGAGGATTTCACAACGGTTGCTTTTGGCCAGGGCATAGCTGTTACGGTACTGCAGATGACAAAAGCGTTTGCAATTATTGCAAATGAAGGGAAAGATATGTATCCTCACTTGTTGAAGATGAATAAAATTACAGCTACAGGGCAGATTATCAAATATAAAACTGCGATGCAGGTTATCAAAATATTGAAGGCGGTTGTAACAGAAGGCACCGGTAAAAAAGCTTATATCAATGGGATACCGATAGCAGGGAAAACGGGCACGGCTCAGGTAGCATCAAAAGAGGGCGGCTATATAGGGCATCAGTATATTGCGTCATTCGGAGGGATCTTTCCGGCCGATAATCCAAAAGCGATTTTGTATGTAGTGATTAAAAGGCCGCAAGTTCTGTTTTATGGAGGTAGTGTTGCAGCTCCGGTGTTTAGAAATATAGTTATTGCATCATTTCCTATAATCAATCAACTTAAGGGCATTGCTGCTAATCCATGAACGATTATATTAAGCCTCGAATTAACATTTTCTGTATTGCGAATCCCAACAACGGCCAAACTGCTGCCTGCAATTTGCATCTTGATGAGATATGTCTGCACGCAACGCACAGACAGGCTGATTTGAACTCCGAATCCGGAACACTCGAAATTAATAGAGGTAATCTTATATGAAACTTTCAGAACTGATAGATCAATCATACATTATTGGCAAATATGACGATGTTGAGATAAACTCCTTGTCGCTTAATTCAACTGAATGCGGCAAAGGATCTTTATTTTTTGCTATCAAAGGATCAGCGGCAGATGGAAATGATTTCATTGCTCAGGCAGTCGGGAACGGAGCGTCGGCAGTTGTAACTGAAAGCAGCCGCAGCAATAACCATGCCGGCATTGTCAGAGTTCGCAGCATAAGAGAAGTTGTCGCTGCTGCAGCAAGACGTTTTTATATGAAAGGAGATATTGATATAGTGGGAATAACCGGTACGAACGGAAAAACAACGACTACCTATCTCATAGACTCAATATTGAATACAGTTAAGATTCGTTCAGGAATGATAGGTACAATTGCCTACAAAGATTCTAAATCTTATATTGATGCCGGAATAACCACTCCGGATCCGGTGTCGCTGTGGAAATTAATTTCTGATATGAGGAACAACGGGAATCGCTTTATTGTCATGGAAGTCTCATCTCACGCCATAAGCCAGCAGAGAATTTTTGGTATTAATTTCAGAGAAAAGATATTTACCAACCTTTCGCAGGATCATCTCGATTACTATAAAACAATGGAAAATTATGAACGTTCCAAGTTATCATTTTTTGAAGATGCTTCAACCGCTATCATAAATGGTGATTCTCAAACCGGAAGAAAAATTATTCAGTCTCATAAAGATACAATTACCTATGGTTTTAATAAAGACAATTTTATACATCCCGTAAATTTTACATTATCAAAAGAAAAGACAACGGCGTTAATCAGCATGGGGAAAAACATAGTTGAGATAAAATCCGTACTGTTGGGCGAATATAATCTGTATAACATAATGGCGGCATTGGGATTTGTCTATGCCGAAGGTATTGATCCTGAAACGGCAAAAAAGGGAATAGAAAATCTTAGTTATGTTCCAGGCAGAATTGAGAAAATAAAATATGGAGACATTGATATATACATAGACTATGCGCATACGCCTGATGCCTTATATAATGTCGGCAGCTGTATCAAAAATTTGAATTACAGGCACATAATAACAGTATTCGGTGCCGGAGGAGACAGAGACAGATTAAAAAGACCGATGATGGCAGAAGCGGTTGAAAAATTTTCTGATATTGCTATGGTAACAACAGACAATCCGAGAAATGAAGATCCGATGAAAATTATCGAAGATGTAATAAAAGGTTTTAGCAAAAAGAACTATGTCGTGGAAAGCGATAGGAGAGAAGCTATAAAAAAGGCGATATTAGCGGCAAAAGACGGCGATGCGATACTTATAGCGGGAAAAGGTCATGAAACATATCAAATTATCAAAGGTGAAAGACGCTACTTTAGCGATCGGGTAACTGTTCGGGAACTGTTGGCAGAACTATGATTGGACTTCAGGAATTGGAGAAAACAACAAATGCGTCTATCATAAGCAGAGGTAAGCCGGACCGTTTTGAAAATGTCTATATCGACAGCAGAAAAGTAACTCCCGGTTCGATATTTTTTGCAATAAAAGGCGGGAGATTCGATGGGCATGATTTTATAGCTGACGCTGTAAAAAACGGAGCGGTAGCGGTGGTATGCCAGGAAGAGATAAAGCCCATTCCCGGAGTGAGTATACTTCGAGTGGCTGACAGCGTAAAAGCGCTTGGAATGCTGGCACGATTCAATCGATTAAAATATTCTATACCGATTATTGCCGTTACCGGAAGTGTCGGCAAAACAATGACAAAAGAACTTATTGCAAAAAATTTGTCCGGATATGGAGAAACCGTATCAACAGAGAACAATCAAAACAATCAGATAGGTGTTCCTCTTACGCTTCTTAAAATCAGACAATCTACAAAATATGCTGTTGTTGAGCTTGGTTCCAATCATCCCGGGGAGATTTTGTATCTTGCATCTCTTATAAGACCGACGCTTTCGTTGATAGTCTCGGTTGGTGCAAGTCATCTCGAAGCGTTTGAAACAATTGATAATATTATTGACGAAAAACTTTCCATACTGGATAAAACAGCTGCTGACGGATATCTTGTCATAGACGGATCCGATATGCTGCTCGTTCAGAAGAGTTTCGAAAAAGCCGGTGAAACAGGTTTCGATAAAAAACAAATTATAAAGTTTGATGCCGGTGCAGTAAATAAAAAAAGAAGTAACATTCCAAAACAAGATCTGGCTGCCGCTCAAGCTGTTTTTTCGTTGATTCTTCCAAACAGAACGTTCAAATCAATATCGTTTAATGCGCATCTTAGAATGGAAAAATATCTGCTCAAAGGCGCATCGGTTATTGTTGATTGCTATAATGCAAATCCGGCTTCTTTCCGTTATGCAGTTGAGCGTTTGCTTTCCGAGGCTGCAGAAAGACGATTTATAATAATGGGAGATATGGCAGAACTCGGTAAAAATAGTATAAAATATCATATTCAAATAATAAATATGATTAGAGCCTTGCCGGAATGCAGATTGATTGCCTATGGAAAAATAACAAAATCGGCAATAGAGAGATGCGGGATTTCCGCTCCATATTTTGATAATCCGGAAGAGGCGGCTTCGTATCTATTTTGTAAGATAAAAAAAGGGGATCAGCTGCTTATAAAAGGTTCAAGAATGTTCCGGATGGAAAAAATATGGCATGAAATGCTGAAGCTTAGTCATGGTACACAATTAGAACTTCCGGTGAAGTAGATGTTTTATTTAGTGTATCATCTGTTGTCCGATAGATTGCCGGCCATGTTCGGCTATATAAGTTTTAGGGCTATTCTTGCGGCACTGACCGCTTTTGTTGTGGTAATGCTTTTTACGCCTATTTTTATCAGAACTGATATTATAAAAAAAATGGGGCAGATTATAAGAGGTGACGGTCCTGCTACTCATGCTTCCAAAGCAGGTACTCCGACAATGGGAGGGCTTGTATTTTCGGCTGCAACAATTTTCTCAGCACTTTTATGGTCAAATATTACCAATAGATTTGTACTGCTGCTCATAATAGCAACTGTTTTTGGGGCAGGTGTAGGGTTTTTGGACGACTATCGGAAGATTTATAAAAAAACATCAAAAGGTATAAGCGTAAAGACAAGGCTTGCGGCTGAAACGATATTTGCTATTTTTGTTCTGGCAGCACTGCACAAAATCTATCTTGGCGATCATTTTGCCTATATAACAAATCTGTTTTTCCCTATAACAAAGCTAAGTATCGATTTAGGTGCTTTTTATTTTATTTTTGCGGCTTTTGTAATAGTAGGAAGTGCTAACGCCGTAAATTTAACAGATGGACTTGACGGCCTTGCAACGGGACTTTCTTTGACAGTAATTTTAGTTTTTGTTATAGCCACTTATTTTTCAGGAAATCTTAAGTTTGCAACATATCTGCATATACCGCATATTATAGGAGCCGGAGAGATGACTGTTTACCTTTCGGCATTTTTTGGTTCTCTGCTGGGATTTCTATGGTACAATTGTTATCCGGCAGAAATTTTTATGGGTGATACCGGTTCACTTGCGATAGGCACCGTAATGGGAGTAACAGCGGTGATGATAAAGGATGAACTGCTTCTGGCGATAGTCGGTGCGGTTTTTGTGGTAGAAACACTTTCAGTAATTCTGCAGGTTTCCCGCTTCAAACTTACAAAAAAACGCATCTTTCTGATGGCGCCGCTGCATCATCATTTTGAGCTGAAAGGCTGGAAAGAGCCTAAGGTTATTGTCAGATTCTGGATTATCGGATTGATAATTGCGATTTTTAGTCTTATGATGTTCAAGATACGATGAGAATAGCTGTTTTAGGCAAAAAAAGAACCGGCAGTGCTGTTGCCGACTATTTAAACAGGCACGATATCAGTTATGATCTTTTTGATAACATTGCTCCTGATAAAAAAATCAGTCTCAGCAGGCATTACGATAAAGCTATTGTTTCTCCCGGCTGGCCGAAAGATCACAATCTTATCAAATTTTTAGAAAAAGAGGGCACTCCCGTTTTTTCGGGGCTTGAGTTTGCTTCAAGATTAATTAAAAAACCTATAATAGCCGTAACGGGTACAAACGGAAAAACAACTTGCTGTAATCTCATATCGAGCATTCTTAATGCGCATGGCATAAAAACCGCAATGGTCGGGAATATGGGAGTACCTTTGATAAGCTATGCCGACGATCAGGACAGATGCGACCTGTTTGTGTGCGAGGTGAGCAGTTTTCAGATGGAGTTTACCGATACATTCAAACCGTTTGTCTATGTTTTGCTCAATATAACGGAGGATCATCTTGACAGACACAAGACCTTTCAGGAATATAAATTTCTTAAGATAAAAGCAATCAGGAATCAGGATAAAGATGATTTTGTTATAACAAGTCTTGATAAAGAAAAAGCGATAGATTTTGACTTTGCCTCACAGATGCTCTATTTCTCACTAAAGAAGAAAACAGATGCATATAGTTCAGGCAGTAAAATAAGTATGGGTAATTTTGAAATCAGTATAGATGAGCTAAAACTCAAAGGTACTCATAATGTAGAAAATATTATGGCTGCACTTCTTGCCTCGAGCAGATTTATAGAATTAAATAGAAAAAAAACGGAGGTCCTGTTGAAAAATTTTACGACATTGGAACATAGACTGAAGTATATCGACAGTGTAGACGGAGTAGATTTCGTAGATGATTCAAAGGCTACAAATGTGGCGGCAATCAAAAGCGCCATCAACAGTTTAAATAAGAACGGCAAAATAGTGCTGCTTTTGGGAGGCCGCTACAAAGGCGGCTCATTCTCGGAAATAAAAGATATCCTTTACAGAATACGGGCAATTGTTGCTTTTGGAGAGTCAAGAGGAATTATAAGATCTCAACTTCATTCGGATAATCTGTATGTGGTTCCGGCGTTTAATTTAAAAGGGGCTATTTATGGAGGATTTAATTTTGCAGCCAAAGGCGACACGGTTTTATTGTCTCCGGGATGCTCAAGTTTTGACGAGTTTGAAAGTTATAAAGCAAGAGGAATAAAATTTAAAAAAATTGTATCGGAAATAAAAAGAGATTATAGTTATTGAATAAATCTTCGCTAAAATCACATCTTCTTATATCATCATCTATTTTGGTTATAATAGGAATCATAGCGATATACAGCAGTTCTACACCGATAGGCATATCAAAATATCATGATGGTGCTCATTTTCTAAAAATCTATCTGGCTCATCTTCCTGTTGGAATAATCCTGTTTTGGTACTATGCGCATCTGCCGAGAGAAAAGCTGATGCGTCAGAGCAGACTGTATATATTGGTTGCGGCAGTCCTGCTGCTGCTTGTATTTCCGCCATTGGGTCACAAGATCAACGGTTCATACAGATGGATTAAAATAATATCGTTGTCGTTTCAGCCGTCTGAATTGGCAAAGTTTGCAATTATCTTATATTCGTCATATTATATATCAAAACACCGTGATATAAAAAGATACTCAATTATACTGCCGATTATCACACTGCTTTTGATAATTGCGGTACTTGTAGTTTTAGAACCTGATTTTGGTAATGCGGTTATTATTTTGCTAATAGGATTTCTGATGCTTATTGCTGCCGATGCTAAAATCGTACATATTTTTATAACCGGCGGCTTGCTTGCGGCATCGGCGGCTTTTGTGATGATCAGTTCACCGTACAGACTTAATAGAATAGCCGCATATCTGCATCCATGGGAGAACTCAAGAACAATCGGTTATCAGGCTGTCCAATCTATAGTGGCAATCGGTTCCGGAGGCTTGACCGGCAAAGGTTTGGGCAACAGTGATGCAAGACTTTTCTTTCTTCCTGATGCGTATAATGATTATATTTTTTCTATAATATCGGAAGAAACAGGTTTTCTGGGTTCGACTGTTGTAATAGCCATTTTCATCTATTTTCTCATAATATGCGCCAAGATATTGTTCAGAGCATCAGATAAGTTTGATAGAATGACAGCTTTTGGAATAACAATGTTGTTTGCAAGCGAATCTGTTTTTAATATGATGGTTGTGACAGGGCTTTTGCCGCCAAAAGGTATTGTGCTGCCGTTTATCAGTTATGGAGGTACGGCAATGCTGATAAATTTTATGATGTTGGGAATTTTATACAGAATTGCAGAAAAATAGTATACTTATAACAGGAGGAGGCACCGGCGGCCATCTCTTTCCGGCCATAGCTATGGCAAACAGATTCAGACTTGAAGGTTGGCATGTTGAGCTGGTCGGATCAAAGATCGGCCTCGAATCTAAAATTCTAAAAAATTATGATTTCAAATATCATCTTCTTGGCGTGTCCGGTTTTGTCGGGAAATCAGCCGTCAAAAAAATAAAAGCTATTGTGATGCTTATTTTTGCAATTATCAGATCTATAAAAATATTAAAAGATCTCAGACCAAAATTGCTGCTTTCAACCGGCGGGTTTGTAAGTCTGCCTATTTCAATAGCGGCAAAGATAATGGGGATTCCGGTTTTTGCAATGGAGCAAAACAGTTTCCCCGGATTAGCGAGTCGAATAATAGGAAAATTTGCCGAACATGTTTTTCTAAATTTTTCGGCAGCTGCGGGATTTTTTAAAGAAACGAAATTCAGCATAGTGGGCAATCCGATAAGAACAGATATAAAAAAGGCGCAAAAAGGCATAAAACATAAAAATTTTCCTATTACCGTTGTAATATTAGGCGGAAGCAGAGGCGCCGAAACGATAAATAACGCCGCAATAGAGATGTCTGAGTTTGTTAAAACCGACAACTCTTTGAATCTGATTATACAAACCGGAACAAGTCTGTTCAAGCAGGTTAGTGCCGCATATAGAGATATAGATAATGCGAAAGTAATTCAATTTATAGATAATATGGGAGACATATATAATGAGGCTGATCTCGCTGTTTCGAGAGCCGGTGCAACTACTATAAGCGAGCTCTCTTATCTGCTGATTCCTGCTATATTTGTTCCTTATCCGTTTGCGGCAAATAATCACCAAAAAATCAATGCTGATGAGATCGTCAGGACAGGCGGAGCAGTGATCATCGAGAACGGCAAATT
>CAJVZA010000047.1 GCA_913009315.1 uncultured Hippea sp. | reverse complement strand
GTTTCGTCCCACAGAGGAAGATTTTGCACAGATAAAGGAGCTTGGTCGGAATCTTGCCGCCGATCTGTAATAAAAAGGCTGCCGATTGACGATATTTTTTTTATCTGTTTTAAGTATAGCTTTAATAATTGCAGCAAGTGAACTCTTCAGCAATGCGGTTGAGTGGCTCGGGGACTCCTTTTCTCTTTCAAACTCAACTACAGGATCCCTGCTCGCTGCAACCGGAACTGCACTGCCGGAGACAATTATCCCTATTATAGCATTTTTATTGGGCAAATCCGTAAATCAGATAGGCATAGGAGCAATCTTGGGAGCCCCGCTTATGCTTGCAACACTAACCTGTTTTCTTATGGCATTGACAATAATCATCATGCGATTATTAAAAAAGAGAGAAAACCTGTATTTTGATATTCCAAAAAAGCCGATAATTCGCGACGTACTCTTTTTTATTCTAAATTACCTTATACTGTTTATAGCCTCATTTATTTTTAACAGCAGACTGTTCCATGTTATAGCTGCGGTAATTTTGATTTTTTCATACATTATTTATGTAGTATTAAGTTTGAGGGACAAATCGGGTTCTCAGGGCGAATGCGAAGAGCTGTTTTTTACAAAAATAAACGGAATAAAGGAATCCGCCTTTTTTGCGTCATTGCAGTTGATTGTATCTCTGATTATACTTGTTGCTGCGGGCAGACTTTTTGTCGGACAGATTGAAGAACTGGGAGCGGGATGGGGCGTCTCTTTGTTTGTTATTTCGGTAATTATTGCTCCGTTTGCCACAGAACTGCCGGAAAAGTATAACTCATTCAGATGGCTGCTGAAAAAGAAGGACACCCTCGCATTGACAAATATAACCGGAGCAATGGTATTTCAATCTGTGATTCCGGTCGCAATAGGACTTACTGCAACGCAATGGATTTTAGGAAACGCAACTCTTGAGATTATTCTGACTCCGATAATATCATCTTTGCTTATTCTTGTTTCATTGCTGATAACTAAGCGTCTTTCAGCGCCGCTTCTTTTTGCTTTTGGGGCCGGATATTTATTTAATCTTTACATCCTCATTTCAAGCATAACATAACAAGACCGCCGGACAAAGAGCTTTTCTCAGATTTTTTATGCAGGTCAATAAAAAAAGAAAATATTTTCTCTTTTCGCTGAAAACTATGCTTGGTGAGCAAAATCAGTTTTGCAACTGTTTTGTACTCCATCCGCCGCCCAGTGCTTTGTAGAGTGCTACTTCATTTGTAATAACTTCAGCATTCAGACTTACTAAATTTAATCCGGCATTCAAAAGACCCCTTTGCGCATCAAGCACTTCCAAATAGCTTGAGTATCCGCTATCAAATCTTTTTTCAGACAGATATAGTGCTCTTTTCAGGGCTTCGACTTCTTTGCTCTGAGCTTTCAGTTTTTGTTTGGAAATCTTCAATTTATTCAAAGCGTCAAAAACCTCTTTGAATGCATTTCGGACTGTTTGTTTGTATTGAACAAGAGCCGCTCTTTTTTCGACTTCTGTAATTTTAATATTTAATTTAATCCTGCCGAAGTCAAAAACGTTCATCGTTGCAGACGGGCCAATCCCCCAAATCTTTGCCGAGTGTTGTATTAAATTACTAAGATCTTCACTTTGAAAACCAAGCAATCCAGTAAGAGAAATGGAAGGAAAATATGCCGCCTTTGCTGCGCCGATAAGTGCATTTTTAGCCTTTAAATTTTCCTCCGCAGCCTTTATATCAGGTCTGTTTTCCAGCAAAGCCGACGGAAGAGCGTAAGGAACTTTTATCGGTTTAGGCAATGCTTCATTAAGATAAATGTTATTATCAAAAATTTCCTTCGGACTTTTCCCAAGCAGTACAGACAAAGCGCTCATCTGCGGTGCCTTTCGCTCTTTTAAAGATTCAATCAGGACCTTTGCATTTTCGTATTGAGCTTTTGCCTGCTGAACTATAAGTTCATTAACAGCTCCGTACTTATGCTGTTTTTGTCTGTATTCATAGGTATCTTTGAATGATTGAGCACTCTTTTTTGCTATCTGCAGCTGTTTGTTAATAGAGATAAGATTAAAATATGTATTCGCCACATTAGATATCAAAACCAATTTAACGGTTTCTTGATTAGATTCACTTGCCAAAAGCGACGAAAGAGCCGCCTTGTTTTTATTTTTCAATTTTCCCCAAAGATCAAGTTCGTACCCCATAGAAGAAGATAGAGAAAAATTGTTAAAAATTGTTCCGGCGCCTTTTGGCGGTGTTTCACTGCTTGTCTGCTGCCTGTAGCCTGATGCCGATACATTGACATTAGGATACAAATTAGCGCTTTGCAGCCCAAGGTAAGTTCTGGCTTCATCGACCCTTATAACAGCAAGGCGCAGATCGTCATTATTTTTGAGTGCCTCAGCTATAAGTTTATTCAGGTTGCTGTCATCAAAATTTTTCCACCAGTTTATGCTGATTTCACCATTTTTATTGGCGGCGGTATATTTTAAAGGCAGATCCGTCTTTGGAATAATGAGTTTTGGAGCCATAGAGCAGCCTGCAAACATCAAAACAGTGCCGGCTGCAATGATCGCATATCTAATTTTCATCGTCCTTTTCCTGTACCGGAAAATTTTTCTTTTATCCGCATTATAAGATAGTAAAACAGCGGTATGAAAAATATGCCGATCAATGTTACAAAAAGATCGCCTCCAACCACTGTTGTGCCTATTATGCGACGACTGTTTGCTCCTGCGCCGGTACTGAACGCCAAAGGCAAAGTCGCCGCAACAAAGGCAAGCGATGTCATAACAATAGGCCTGAATCTGATTCTCGCTCCCTCAATAGTTGCGTCAATCAGTTTATATCCCGCCTTAAGTCTCTGCTGTGCAAACTGAACCATTAAAATGGCATTCTTGGCTGAAAGACCCACAAGTGTTATAATACCTACCTGAAAATAGATATCGTTTTCCATTCCTCTGAGCCATATTCCAAGCGCTGCTCCAAAAAGTGCAAATGGAACTGACAATAGAACCGCAAGCGGAACGCTCCAGCTCTCATATAGGGCCGCCAAAATTAAAAATACAAAAACCAAGGCATATACAAATGATTTGTTCCCTGCGTTGGATAACTTGTTTTCCTGATACGATGTTCCTGTCCAGGCAGTCGTATAACCTGCAGGCAAAACCTCTTTTGCAACCTCTTGGATAGCCCTCATAGCATCTCCGGATGAATATCCGAATCGAGGCTGCCCTGTTATTTCGGTTGATTGAAATCCGTTAAACCTTTGCACAATGCTTGGCCCTATAATCCTTTTGAAGCTTACAAGTGAACTTATGGGAATCAAGTCGCCATTTGTCGATCTCACAAACACATCATTGTAATCTTTTATATTTTTCCTGAAATTTCCCTCTGATTGAATATTTACATGATATACTCTGCCGTATAAGTTGAAATCATTGGCATAAGCGGTCCCGAACGTTGCCTGAAGTGTTGTAAATATACTGGCGATAGGAACTCCAAGCGATTTTGCTTTTTCTCTGTCCACGGTTATCCGATATTGCGGTACGTTTGTATTAAGTGTTGATCTTACCATCGTAAGTTCCGGTTTTCGATTTGCTTTTCTTACTATTTCTTGTGCATATTTATTCAGCAGGCGTATATCCGAACCAGTCCTGTCCTGAACATACATCTCAAATCCGCCTGTTATACTCATACCCATAATAGGCGGAGGATTCAAAGCTATTACATACGCTTTTTTATACTGCGAAAACCGGCCAATAAGTCTTCTTGCAATCTCTTGAGAGCTTTCTTTTCTTTTTGACCAGTCTTTTAAATGGACAAAACCGGTTCCGGCATCCGTTTTGTAGGAGAAAGTAAACAGATCAAGCCCTGCCATAGATCCAACTGTTGTTATGTTGGGGTTATTCAGCAACATTGTATTAATATCTTTTTGAACTTTTACGGTTCTGCTCAACGATGCTCCGGGCATTAAATAATCAATAACTATAATAGCGCCCTTGTCTTCAGACGGTACCAAACCGGTTGGAAGTTTATTTATAACAAAATCTGCCGCAACAAGCATAATTATGAATAAAACTACACTGAAAGCACTGAATCTAATAGTGCGTCTAACGCCTTTTGTAAAGCTTTTCGTTATGTTATAAAACAAGATATTGAATTTTCTTGTAAGCCAGAATTGCTTTTTTCTTTCTTTCTTTAAAAATACGGCACACATTGCCGGTGTAAGTGTTAAAGCTACAATACCGGAGATAATGACAGATGTTGCAATAGTTAAAGCAAACTGCTGATACATTTTCCCGCTGAAGCCGCCTATGAACGATGCGGGAATAAAAACAGCTGAGAGTACCAGCACAATGGCAACAATAGGCCTCGTAATTTCACTCATAGCTCTGATAACAGCATCTTTAACGCTAAGATTTTCTGTATTTGTGTTCAAAATTCGATCAACATTTTCTATGACAACTATGGCATCATCTACAACAAGTCCTATTGCCAGAATCAAACCAAAAAGCGTCAAAAAATTGATGGAAAAACCCGCAGCATAAAATCCTGCAAAGGTGCCTATTATGGACACAGGGATAGCAAGCACCGGTATAATAGTAGCTCTTATCGTCCCTAAAAAAAGATAAATAACAATGATAACAAGGAAGATTGCAAACAGGAAAGTATATATAACTTCTTTAATTGATTCACGTACAAATTTTGTAGTATCGTAAACATTGTGATACTTAAGATCGGAAGGAAATCGTTTTAATAAGTCTTTCATAGTGTTATCCACAGATTTTGAAACGCTCAGAGCATTTGCACCGGGGGATAAAAAAATTCCTACAAATACGGATGGATGATTATTGAAGCTGCCTTCAAGATAATATCGTTCAGATCCCAACTCCACCCTTGCGACATCTTTGAGCTTTAATGCAGAACCGTCGCTATTTGATCTTATAATAATATTTTGAAACTCTTTAACTGTTTTTAGTCGTCCTTTCGTTGTAACCGTGTATGTATATGTCTGCTTATTTTTTATCGGTTCCTGCCCGATTCGACCTGCCGCAAACTGATCATTTTGACTTCTTATGGCATTTATAACATCAGTTGTGGTCAATCCATAATAAGCCAGCTTGTCCGGCTTTAACCACACTCTCATTGAGTAATTCTGATCTCCGAATATTATGGCTTCACCGACACCGGGAATTCTTTTTAAATTACCCAACACATTTATAAGCACATAGTTTGCAATATAGAGAGTGTTGTGCTTGCTTTTTTCAGAGGTAAAAGCAAAAACTTTTAAAATATCGGGAGACCTTTCTCTAACGCTGATACCCTGCCTTCTGACAACTTCAGGCAGCCTGCTTAGAGCTGTCTGCACCCTGTTATTAACATCAACTTTTGCTACAGCCGAATCTGTGCCGACCTTAAACGAAACACTCAAGGTCAACACTCCGCTTGGAGATGCGGTTGATTTCATATATATCATATTTTTAACGCCGTTTATTGCTTCTTCAAGCGGCGCGGCAACTGTTTTAGACAATGTTTGAGCATCTGCACCGGGATATACGGCCTGCACACTAATTTGAGGCGGAACGATACTTGGATATTCCTGAATAGGTAATCCTTTAATTGCAATAAGCCCCATCAGAACAATAATTATGGATATCACCGTTGCAAATATAGGTCTGCTTATAAAAAATTTAGAAAACATTATTATTATCTCTTGGCATTAATAGTTTTATCTATTTTTACAGGTGCTCCCGGCCTAACTCTAAAAAAGTTATCGACAATCACCAGATTGCCCTCTTTTAAGCCGCTTTCAATAATATAATATTGTCCGGATGTTTCACCAAGTTTCACAGGTCTTATTTGAGCTTTTCCTTTATTTACCACAAACACCATAGTGCCCAGCGGGTTTTGCAAAACAGCCTTTTGCGGTATCATAACGGCATCTTTTCTAAAAAACCCATGCAGTATAATTCTTACAAATTCTCCGGGCATTAAATATCTGCTCGGATTTTGAAATATCGCCCTCGCTTTAACGGTTGATGTTCCGGGGTCTATATCTGCATCTACAAAATTAACAAACCCCTCTTTATTGTACGGTTTGCCGTTTATTTTAATAATGGCTTTGATTTTGCCATCTGCCGCCTTTTCCCATCTGCCGCTTTTGATATAATATTTTTCTCTAATAATATTTATGTCTGGAATTGAGAACTCGGCATATATAGGATTAACTTTAGTTATCCTAACAAGCGGTGTTCCACTTGTTACCAAACTACCAACATCCGCAGATTCCAGACCAGTAATACCGCTGATAGTTGCTCTGACATCAGTATAGTTAAGGTTGATCGTTGCTATTTTTAGCGTTGCTTCGGCATTTATAATCCCTGCTTTGGCAATTTCATACGCCGATAGCGACGCATCTCTTTGAAGCTGACTTGCTGTATTATCCGCATACATTGCTTTAATTCGGTTCCAATCTCTTGCTGCTTTATTTAACCGGGCTTTGGCCATCTGAAGTTGAGCCCTTGCTCCATCTACTGCAGCCTTATAGCTGCCGGGTTCTATCTTGTATAGCAGGTCGCCTTTTCTAACAAATTTTCCCTCTGTATAAAATTTCTTTATCAATATGCCTGTCACCCTTGCTGCGATCTGAACTTTTTGTGTACTTTTGAGTCTTGCAGGATATTCCAGCATAACAGGAACATTAGACGGCCTTGAAACCCTGTAAACATCCACGGCGACAATTCGGCCGGCCGGCATTGTTCCGGTTTTTGCCAAAGCGGCGGCAAGCGGAATATTCAGGCTGATTAACAGTATGACGACAGTTTTATATAAAATTTTCATCCCTGCTCCTTTTGCGACAAATTTTTGGATGCATCCAGCATAATATTGAGCACCCTAAGAAAAGCTTCTTCGTCTTTATCGCTTATTCTATCTTTTATGATTTTATTGTATCTAATTGCAATAGGTATAGCTTGGGAGAGAATCTGCCTGCCGCTTTCATTTATCTCAATCAGATACGTTCGCCTATCATCAGCAGATCTTTTTTTGGATATGAGTTTTTTCTTCTCAAGCAGATCTATAGCCCTCGCTATGGTTGTTTTATCCTTTGAGATTATTTTTGCTATTTGGTTTTGCGACAGATTTGCATGCTCCTGGATAATTTTCATTATTGCGAACTGTTCTCCCGTAATCTCAAAGGACTTCAGGTATTTATTGAATTGATATCTGATGGCGTTTGTAACCTTGTTGAGATGATAGCTTAATGAATCTCTAAATCTATAATCCATTCCTCTCAATCCTCCTTTTCAAAATAGTAGTATATACAATTATAATCTGAAGTCAAGAACACGGAACAAAAACCAATTAATAGCGTGTTTGAAATAATGCTGAGATTTCCTATAATATTATATTGTATGCCTGTATAGGTATAGGATAAAAATATAGCGATATTGCTTATTCTGACTTTTTTAAATAGATACCGAATGATAATCTGATGAATCGGTTTCAAAATAGCAAGGTTATCAAGTGAAAGGATGTAAAAAAGGGGGTAGAATTTGACGATGAAGATTTTCTCTATCACTCTGCGACACTTTTAAACCGGTTGTTCGATGTTGAGAATTGGATAGTCTGCAGAATGCTTTAAAGTATACAGAGGTGCTTTGTAGTGTTATTTCAGGAAATTTACAAACAAATATCAAATGAGGTTTTATGACAAAGAAAAAGGTTGCTTTGGTGCTGGGAGGCGGAGCCGGAAGAGGTTTGGCTCATATCGGTGTTATAAATACATTGACACGGGCTGGAATAATGCCCGATCTGATTGTTGGATGCAGTATAGGCTCTCTAATCGGAGCAGCTTTTGCTGTAAGCGGCGGAACAGATGATATAAAGAAAAAAATGCAGGGCTATTTTGAAGGTCCTATTTTTAAGAAACTGAGAATGAACTTTTTCAAGCAGGTAAGCAAAAACGAAAGGTACGGTTTTTTCGACACGATAAGTACCTTTGTAAAAAAAGGCATGCTTCTAAATGTTTCGCTGACTAATGAATCATTTATTCCAAAGAATGATTTTCAGGCAAATATTGATCATTTTATAGATGATATTAATTTCGATGAGACAAAAATTCCGTTTGCATGTGTCGCGGTCGATCTTGTGTCTGCACAAGAGGTGATATTAAAAGAAGGCCGCCTGAGAAGAGCAATTGCCGCATCATCGGCTATACCGGGCATATTTCCTCCTGTCAGAAGAGAGTTGATGGTTCTTGTCGATGGAGGCTGGCTGGATCAGCTTCCGGTTTCTGCAGCGCGAAAGCTTGGGGCTGACATTGTTATTGCATCCGATATACAAGAGGATTTATCTGAGAACAAAACCTTCAAAACGGCAATGGAGGTATTTATGAGAGCATCAGACATAACTAAAGATACGCTTTCGTTTATCGTGTCCAGAGATGCCGACATTACCATAGTACCCGATGTAGGTAAAATAAATTGGGCTGATTTCAGTTTTATGAATTTATGCATAGAGAGAGGTGCTCAGGCTACAAAGAATGTTTTACCTGATATAAAAGCGATTATCGGTAAGAGAAAATCGAAATTTGGCCGGCTGACTGGCGGGTTAAAGAATATATGGAGAGAAAAATGAAGCTTATAACGATAAAAGAGGCAATAGATTTTGTAAAGAAAGATGTAAAGCCGATAGGCATAGAAAAGGTTTTGATATCCGATGCATACGGCAGAGTGCTTGCTGAGAATTTGAAATCAGGCTCTGACCATCCTGAGGTCGATGTGAGTGCGGTGGACGGTTATGCTGTTAAGGCGGGCGATATTGCAGATGCCGCTGAGAAAAATTATATAAAGCTTGTGCTTGCCGACACAATTAAAGCCGGAATAGAACCCGGAACTACTCTCAGGCATGGAGGGACTGTTCTTGTTTTTACGGGCGCTCCGGTTCCTGAGGGAACAGATGCGGTTGTTATGAGAGAGGATATTCAGGTTGACGGAAAGGAGATAATTTTCAAAAAACCTATCGGCAGCGGGAAAAATATTCGCTTTGTGGGAGAGGATTTTAGAAAAGATGAGATTGTGGTAAGTAAGGGAACAACAATAGGAGCCGCAGAAATAGGTATGGCTGCAGAAATCAACAGATCTTATCTGTTTGTTTACAGAACTCCTGTTGTGTCAATCATACCAACCGGAGATGAGCTTCTTGAGCTTGGCGATACATCACCCGGACGCTTCGCAATAAGGGACAGCAACAGTTATACATTGATCGGATTAGTAAAACAGGCAGGAGCTAAATTCAGTGTCTGCAGGCGGCTTAAAGATGATCCGATTGCAACCGCCGAGACCATAAAAGCTGAGTTGGATCGATCGGATATTGTAATAACTACAGGAGGAGTTTCGGCCGGAGATTATGATTTTGTAAAAAAGGTGGTGCCTGAAATTGGAGTTGATGTGATTTTTCATGGAGTTCTTCAGAAGCCGGGCAAACCGATTCTTTTCGGCAAATATAAAAACAATAGATATCTGTTTGGGCTTCCGGGTTTTCCGGTGTCGTCAACGGTCGGATTTCTTCTCTATGCATATCCGCTGATCAGGGCACTTGCCGGATTTTCCGATAAGGAACTTCCAAGAGTAAAGGCAACACTAAAAGAGGAATTTCACAGAAAAAAAGGGAAGAGGGAAGAGCTGGTTCGCGTTAAAGTGGATTATAATATTGAAAACGGTTTTACAGTAAAACCGGATACAAAAAAACAGGGCTCTGGAATTTTGACTGGGATGGTTGGTGATACTGCATTGATGGATGTTCCGATAGGGGTAACCGACATAAAAAAGGGTGCTGAGGTGATAATAATATTGATTAAGCCGATAAGTTCATTCGGTCAGCTTTCTTAGCAGTGCTACACGGTTGATTCCGGCAAGATCTTCGATGAACTCCGTTTCAAAAAATTGATTGCGTTTTAAATATTCATCCTGGCATTTTCCGATTTCCATAAGACAGATGTTATCGGTCAGCAATGATAATTTAGGCAGAAGCAGAGTTATAAAGTTTAATCCGCTTTTGCCTCCCGAAAGCGCCTTAAACGGTTCATACGATAATTCGTCTATAATCTCCGAATCTTTGACATAGGGAGGATTTATCAAAATTAAATCATATTTCTTTTTCGGTTCAAAATCAAATATATCTATCTCAAAAAATTTTATCTTTTTTGTCAAACCCAGTCTGAAAGCGTTTCTTTTTGCGACAGTGAGAGCCGAACCGGATATATCCAAAGCTTCTATGCTTAATTTTTGAGATGAATAATACGCTGCCGAGCAGCTGATTATTCCCGAACCGGTTCCTATCTCAAGCACCGATTGTATATCACCGGATTTTATGATGTCTATAGCCTTTTCAACCAGGATTTCAGTTTCCGGCCTCGGAATCAAAACTGATCTGTCAACATAAAAATCAAGTCCCATAAACTCCTTTTTATTTATGATATACGCTATTGGTTCATGAGCTTTTCTTTTAAGGATAACCTTTTTGTATGCTTCTGTTTCAGCGGCATTCAAGAGACAATCTCTGTGTGTTATGAGCCACGATCTCTCTTTTTTGAGAATAAAAGAGAGTAGAATATCCGAATCCAGTCTTGCGGTTGAGCTTGTGTGAGAAAGAATCCTGCTTGCTTTATCGATGGAACTGCTGATGGTTTCAGTTTTTGTAAACGTTGTGATCAAGTTTTCCTTTTGTTTCCCGCTGCAATAGATTGCTAAATTAAGATTACCTTTACTAATCCATTAATGGTCATCATAAATCTCCAAATTGATTGCCTCTTTTACCACAAGCTTTGACAATAACTCAACTGTACCTGTAATCTGTGCTTTACCAATGGAGTTGGGCTCTGAGTTTGAACGTTTAGAATTATAAGAGATTTCCTTATCTTATATGTTTGCCACTCGAAGAGGGCCAACAATCTGATCAAGTTCACCATCCATTATTGCATCCAAATGATAAATAGTGATTCCTATTCTATGATCTGTAACTCTGTTTTGCGGGAAGTTATATGTTCTGATGCGAAACGATCTGTCACCTGTTTTAACCTGCTCCTTGCGTTCTTTTGCCAGCCTTTCATCCTCAATTTTTTTATAATAAGCTGCAATCCTTGCACGAAGAATCATCATTCCTTTAGCCTTATTTTTAAATTGAGATTTTTCATCCTGCTGGGTTACCACTATACCCGTTGGGATGTGAGTTATTCTTACGGCCGAATCGGTTGTATTTACGCATTGACCGCCGGGTCCGCTTGATCTGTATACATCTATTTTTAGGTCTTCAGGGGCAATATTAACCTCTTCCTGATCAACCTGCGGCAGAACGGCAACCGTAGCGGTTGATGTGTGTATTCTTCCCTGAGATTCAGTTACGGGAATTCTCTGAACCCTGTGAACTCCCATTTCGTATCTGAAAAGAGACCATGCCGATTTCCCTTTTATAAATGTAACAATCTCACGATATCCGCCGCCTTCAACCGGTGAGCTGCTTACCAGTTCGACCTTTAGATTGTGTATTTGTGCTGCAAAACGATCGTACATTCTGTAAAGATCTCCGACAAAAAGCGACGCTTCGGCTCCGCCGGCTCCGGCCCTTATCTCAACAACAATATCTTTATTTTCATTAGGATCTTCAGGCTTTAACAGCAGCTTAAGTTTTTGTACTAACGCCTTGTTTTGCCTCCTTAGAGACTCTATCTCTTCGCCGGCAAGTTCTCTGAGTTCCGGATCTTTAAGAAGTTGTTCGTTCTCTTTTATTTCTTCTTCTTTGCTTAAATAGTTATCGTATGTATCTTTTATTTCATTCAGTCGTTTTTGACGACTGTAAAGAGCGCTCACCTTTTTTTTATCTTTAAAGTCTATGTTAGAGATCTCTTTTTCCGTCTCAGTTAATTTTTCAAGTTCCTTCTTTGCAATATCTACGATATCCATTCAAAAATCCTCTTTTTTCTAATTCCATATATAGTTTTCATACATTTTGCGATATCTTTTCTTGAGATACCGGCGTCGCTGAGTTTTAGTACCAGTTCTCTAAAATTGATATCTTCTTTCCTTTTTTCAATACTTATAATGCAAGTATACTCTCCTTTTTCCGGATTTACCAATTCCGAAAGAACTTTCTCTGCGCTGCCCTGATAGTGATTTTCGTTAATTTTTGTCAATTCTTTACATATATGCAGTTTTGCATCGGGAAAATTGTCCTTAATGATATTCAATGTTTTTGTTATTCTTTTTGGAGATTCATAAAATACGGCTGTAAAAGCGCACTCCTCCATTTTTTTGAAAATCTGCATTATTTCACCTTTTTTTCTCGGCAAAAATCCAAGAAAGGCAAATGGTGCGGTAATTCCGGATACGGAAACTGCGGTACTTAACGCCGAGGGACCCGGAATTGCCGTAATATTAAAATTTAGTTCTCTGAGCGTTTGCACAAGCGAAGCACCGGGGTCGCTTATTAATGGTGTACCTGCATCAGAGATAAGTGCAATATCTTTTCCGTCACTAAGCAGGTCAATAATACGTTTTGCCCCTTTCTCTCTGGTGGCTTCACTGTATTGAAGTACCATTTTATGGATATTCAGATGATTGAGAAGTTTTTTTGACCAGTTTGGTCTTTCAGCGAAGATCGCATAGACAGCGCTCAAAGTATCGATTGCGCGTTTTGATATGTCTTCCAGGTTGCCGATAGGCGTGGCAACTACGAAAAGTGTGCCCTTTTTCACTCCTTTTTGTTCATATACCGATTTCTCACCTGTTCTATCTTTCCGCAGGTAAATTTACCCTCTGTGCATGGACCCCTGACGCAAACCGGACCTGCATTGTCAAATATTGTCCCTGCTTTGTTTTGTGCAAGCTCCAACATCTTTTCCGCTATCTGTCTTATTTCCCATTGAGCTCTTAAGCAGCTTCTAAGTGTTATAAAATGAATCAGTTCCCTTGCATTCATCGTAACTATTATGCTTGTTGCTGCGGCATTAGGCAGAATATAGCGCGCATCTTCTTTTGGTATATCGCTGCTTACAAACTCTTTGTATAACTCTGCTATTTGAGCCAGTAAGTTTTTGAATTTGTCGGCCGCCGCCGGATTCTTTGATATTGACTCGGGCATTACATATTCAAAATTTGCCTCATCGACATAGCGCTGGCTTCTTTGGGAATAGCTTGCAATTCTATGTCTGACAAGCTGATGGCTTGCCGCACGGGAAAGTCCTGTAATAAGAAATGTAAAAGAAACATGTTCCAAAATAGATAAATGTCCCATTTTTACAATCATATTTATCAGTTTCGGTTTTGGTGCAGCTGCCTCAAAATCCAGCTGCTTTTCATAACAGATGTCAGCAGCTTTTGTTACAAGAGTTTCCGGTTCAGGAGAAAAGCTGATAAGTTTGACTTCCGACAAAGTTTGTCCTGTTGTTACTTGTTGTATTTCTTTTTAAACTTCTCGATATTTCCGTCCACTACCCTTAGTTTCTGTTTGCCTGTATAAAACGGATGACAGGCGCTGCATACGTCAACAACAACATTTTGTTTTGTCGATCTGACAGATACCTCGTTTCCGCAGGCACATTTTATGATAGCCTCTTCATATTTCGGATGTATTCCTTTCTTCACCTTTCTCTCCTTCAAAATCTAAAATTTTTCTGTATTATAACCTGATAGATAGATTAAGCAAGAAATTTTATTAACAAGTCTGGTGTGAGCTGTCAGCATAAGGATAAAATGAAAAACGAGTTTCTTTTAAAAGCCGTAAATATAAACAAAAGCTACAGTGTCGGTACTTTTATAAAAAAGCGAAGACAGATTTTGGATAATATTAATATAGATATAAAAGCCGGTGAGATTGTGGGGTGTGTCGGAGAATCCGGATCCGGAAAATCGACATTAGCGAGAATAATAACGCTTCTTGAGTCTCCCGATAACGGAAAGCTTATTTTTGAAGGAAAGCCTGCGAACGCAAAGGACATTAAATTCAGGAAAGGCGTTCAGATGGTTTTTCAAAATCCGGTAAGTTCTTTTGATCCTACGAAAACCATCGGCAAAAGCATAAAAGAACCGTTTAACGGTTTTTCTTTGAGCTACAACAGAGATAAGGTTTATGCCCTTTTTGATAGGATGCATCTGCCTGTCTCAATTTTATCAAAAAAGCCGTACGAAATATCCGGAGGTATGGCTCAGCGTGCCGCCATAGCAAGAAGTTTGGTTGCGGACCCGAAACTTCTTGTGCTGGATGAAGCTACAAGTTCAATTGATGCAACCATCCAGCTTGAGCTTGTCGAACTGCTCTTTGAGATAAAAGAACGCCGCAAAATAGGATATTTTGTTATCTCGCACGATCTTGAGCTTATAAACTATATGGCATCGAGGGTTTATGTACTTTATGAGGGCAGAGTAGTTGAGTACGGCAATACGGATGAGGTTTATAACAATCCTCGCCATCCATATACAAAAAAGCTTTTAAACTGAAACTGATTTGATACTGCAGGGAGGATAGATGCGTCAAAGTGAATATTTTTTTTATACATTAAGAGAAGATCCGAAGGATGCAGAGATTATTTCTCACAAGCTTATGATACGGACAGGCTTCATGTCGCAAATTTCAAGCGGCATCTATAACTATTTACCTATGGGAAACAGGGTAATATTGAAGATAGAAAATATTGTCAGGGAAGAATTAGACGCTGCAGGCGCGCATGAGCTTACTATGCCGATGGTTCAGCCGGCAGAACTGTGGAAGAGATCGGGCAGATGGGAGCATTATGGTAAAGAACTCCTGAGAATGAAGGATCGCAAAGACGGCGATTATGTTTTGGGGCCTACTCATGAAGAGGTCATAACCGACATTGCGGGAAAATTTTTAAGATCATACAAGCAGCTTCCGCAAACACTGTACCAGATCCAGACAAAATTTAGAGATGAGATAAGACCTCGTTTCGGTCTTATGCGCTCACGGGAATTTATTATGAAAGATGCGTACAGCTTTGATATTGATGATGAATCAATGACTAAAAGCTATCAGAAGATGCGGGATGCCTATATAAAGATTTTTGACAGAATAGGATTTCGATACAAGATTGTCAAAGCGGATTCCGGAGCCATAGGCGGCAGCATGTCGGAGGAGTTTATGGTTTTAGCAGATGTGGGGGAAGACAAAATCGTCTCCTGCGGAAATTGTGATTATGCTGCAAATATAGAAGCGGCCGCATCAAAACAGATTGCTAAAAACTGTCAGGACAAGATGCTGCCTATCGAAACGGCTAAAACTCCAAATTGCAAAACAATTGAGGCCGTGTCAAAATTTCTTACTGTTTCCCCTGAAACTCTGATAAAAACAATTATGGTTGAGGCAGACGGAGAACCGATTATGGTACTTCTTGCCGGCAGCGACATGCTTAGCGAACTTAAACTTATGCGTAAACTTGGAGCAAAAGAACTGGTTTCGGCTTCAGAAGAACTATTATTAAAGCTTGGTCTTGTCGCCGGATATATGGGTCCCGTGAATGCTCCGGACATAAGAATTATAGCGGACAATAGAATAAAAGAGATGAAGAACACAGGCTGCGGCGCCAATATCGAAGGTAAACATTTTATAAACGTAAATTATGAGAGAGATTTTAAGATTGACGATTTCTTTGATATTAGAAACATAAAAGACGGCGATTCCTGTCCTGAACCTGAATGCGGAGGAAAGCTCAAAATTATGAGCGGTATTGAAGTCGGGCATATATTTCAGCTGAACGACAAGTATTCCAAAAGTATGGATGCCGGATTTTTGGATAGGTCAGGCAGAAGGCGTCATTTTCTAATGGGTTGTTACGGGATAGGTATAGGGAGAATAGCTGCGGCTGCCATAGAACAATCTCACGACGACTACGGTATAATCTGGCAAACTTCTATCTCTCCTTTCAGAACAAGTCTGCTTTCACTTGGCAAGGATAATGAGGTTTTTAATTTTGCCGAGAAACTCTACAGCAAATTTGAAGAAGCCGGCATCGAAACCCTCTATGACGACAGAGACGAACGCGCCGGAATAAAGCTTGCAGACAGCGATCTGATCGGCTGTCCGATATCGGTAATAGTGGGGAAAAGAGGAATAAAATCCGGATACATAGAGGCAAAAATTCGCAGAACAGGCGAAAAAAAGCAGTATAGTGTCGATGATATAGATGGCATGATCGAATGGATAAGAAACTATA
>CAJVZA010000046.1 GCA_913009315.1 uncultured Hippea sp. | reverse complement strand
CCCTACTTTAATATCTCACTGACAACACCTGCGCCCACTGTTCTTCCACCCTCTCTTATTGCAAAGCGTGTCTCTTTCTCAAGAGCAACGGGACTTATCAGTTCAGCTGTCATCTCTACATTGTCTCCCGGCATGACCATTTCTACACCTTTGGGAAGCTCTATGCTGCCTGTGACATCGGTTGTTCTGACATAGAACTGAGGGCGGTATCCCGGGAAAAACGGAGTATGTCTTCCTCCCTCATCTTTTGTCAGGACATATACCTGAGCCTTGAACTTTGTATGAGGGGTAATGGATCCCGGTTTTGCCAGTACCATTCCTCTTAATGCCTCTTCCTTCTTTATTCCTCTGAGCAGAACTCCGACATTGTCGCCTGCTCTTCCTTCATCAAGTATCTTTCTGAACATCTCAAGAGATGTGGCTACCGTCTTTCTGGTCGGTCTGAAACCTACCATCTCGACATCTTCACCCGGTTTGAGAATTCCTCTTTCAACTCTGCCGGTTACAACGGTACCGCGGCCTGAGATTGTAAAGATATCCTCGATAGGCATAAGAAACGGTTTATCGATATCTCTTTTGGGTTCAGGAATATAGCTGTCAATTGCAGCTATAAGATCATAGATTGCTTTTGTATTCTCATTCTCCTGTCCATCCGGAGTTTCAAGCGCTTTAAGGGCGGATCCTTTGATTATCGGAATATCGTCTCCGGGATAATCATACTTGGACAAGAGTTCTCTTATCTCTTCTTCTACAAGCTCAACAAGTTCAGGATCATCAACCATATCCGTTTTGTTGAGAAAAACCACCATTGCCGGAACACCAACCTGTCTTGCAAGCAGGATATGCTCTCTTGTCTGGGGCATAGGACCGTCTGCGGCCGATACCACAAGTATCGCTCCATCCATCTGAGCGGCACCGGTAATCATGTTCTTTATGTAATCTGCATGCCCTGGACAGTCTATATGGGCATAATGCCTTATGTCCGTCTCATACTCAACATGAGCGGTGTTGATTGTAACACCTCTTTCTCTCTCTTCAGGCGCATTATCAATCTGATCGTAAGCCTTGAACTCAGCCTGGCCTTTACTGGCAAGCAGTTTTGTTATAGTCGCTGTCAGTGTTGTTTTTCCGTGATCAACATGACCGATAGTTCCAATGTTGAGATGCGGTTTCGTTCTAATATATTTTTCCTTTGCCATAGCTACCTCCTTATTTGCTGCCGACAATCTTTTCTGCTATTGATTTCGGTACTTCGGTATAATGATCAAACCGCATAGTATAGGTGCCTCTACCCTGAGTTATCGATCTTAAAACCGTAGCATATCCAAACATCTCTGAAAGCGGAATCATAGCATCAATTATCTTAATATTTTTTCTTTCCCCTGTTTCAACAATCTGTCCGCGTCTTGAATTAATATCACCAATAACATCTCCAAGATAGTCGGAGGGCGTGTTAATCTCAACCGCCATCACAGGTTCCAGTATGACAGGATTCGCCTTTCTCATTCCCTCTTTAAAGGCCATAGAACCTGCCATTCTAAATGCAATCTCTGAGGAATCAACTTCATGATACGATCCGTCAAACAATGCAACCTTGATATCTGTTGCAGGATATCCTCCAACGACACCGCTAAGAGCTGCATCTCTAATACCCTTTTCGATTGCAGGAATATACTCTTTGGGTATAACACCTCCTACAATACGGTTAACAAACTCTATCCCGTTGCCTCTGTCAACCGGATCAATCTGCACTTTAACATGACCATATTGACCATGCCCTCCGGTCTGTCTGATAAATTTACTTTCCTGAATAACCGATTTTTTTATCGTTTCTTTGTAGGCAACCTGAGGCATTCCGGTTTTGGCATTTACATGAAATTCACGTCTCATTCTATCAACAATAATATCAAGATGTAATTCTCCCATTCCCGATACAATGGTTTGATTAGTTTGATCATCAAACTTAACTGTAAATGTCGGATCTTCTTCTGCAAGTTTAAACAATGCGATACCCATCTTATCCTGATCGGCTTTCGTTGCAGGCTCTATAGCCATACTGATTACCGGATCGGGAAATTGCATTTTTTCCAATATTATGGGATGCCCGGAATCGCACAGAGTGGTTCCCGTGCCGCTGTGTTTAAGACCGACAATCGCGCAGATATCCCCTGCAAAGGCACAATCTATATCCTCACGCTTATTTGCGCTCATACGAAGAATTCTTCCTATTCGCTCTTTTTTATTTTTAATAGGATTATAAACATACGAACCTGCACTAATTTTGCCGGAATAAACTCTTATATATGAAAGTTTTCCCACATAAGGATCACTCATAATCTTAAAAATCAACCCGCAAAACGGCTCATCGTCATCGGCTTTTCTTATCTCTGTTTTACCTCCATCAATTCTTTCGGTTCCTTTAACCGGAGGTATATCGAGCGGAGAAGGTAAATATTTTACTACCGCATCAAGCAGAGGCTGAACACCTTTATTTTTAAATGCGCTGCCGCACAGCATAGGAACGATTTTTAAGTCAATAGTTCCTTTTCTTATTGCTTTATATATTGCTTCATTATCTATCTCTTTTTCAGCAAGATAACTTTCCATAAGATCATCATCAAAATCGGCAAGCTTTTCAATAAGCTCAATCCTGCGGCGACCCGCATCTCCCTTTAGATCATCCGGAATATCTACAATATCATATTTGGCATCAAGAATATCAGAATCCCATATAATAGCCTTCTGCTCTATTAGATCGACAACGCCTCTGAAGCTATCTTCATTGCCTACAGGTATCTGCACAACTAACGGAACTGCCCCCAGTTTGTTGGTAACATCTTTAACAACTTCAAAAAAATCAGCTCCCACTCTGTCCATCTTATTTACAAATGCAATCCTCGGAACATGATATTTATCCGCCTGCCTCCAAACCGTTTCAGACTGAGGCTCAACACCGTCAACCGCAGTAAATACTGCCACGACACCGTCTAAAACTCTGAGCGATCTTTCCACCTCAACCGTAAAATCAACATGCCCCGGTGTGTCGATTATGTTTATGGTACAATCTTTCCATAATGCGCTTACGGCTGCAGATGTAATGGTAATACCGCGTTCTCTTTCCTGCTCCATCCAATCGGTTGCAGTATTGCCGTCATCAACATTACCTGATTTGTATGTTGCACCTGTATAATAAAGTACTCGCTCTGTCGTTGTTGTTTTCCCTGCATCAATATGAGCGACGATACCTATATTTCTTAAGTTTTTCAGCTTATTAGACATACTTTTAATTTACCACCGATAATGCGCAAACGCTCTGTTCGCTTCAGCCATTTTATGCACATCTTCTCTCTTTTTAACTGATTTAGAGCGCTTTTCGTACGATTCGATAATTTCGTTGGCAACTCTTTCGGTTATGCCCTTTTCACCGCGTGTTCTTGCATATTGGACAAGCCATCTGATTGCGAGACTGTTCTGTCTTCTGGAGGAAACCTCAATAGGAACCTGGTAAGTGGCACCTCCGACACGTCTGGGTTTAACCTCTATCTTCGGTTTAATATTATCGACAGCAGAAATAAGTACCTCAAGAAAATCTTTTTTGGTTTTCTCTTCCACAATCTTTGCAGCACTATACAGAGCTCCTGCCGCAATACTTTTCTTTCCGTCTTTCATAAATCCATTTATTATCTTGCTAACAAGTAAACTGTTGTAAACTTTATCAGCCGCAATTTTTCTCTTGACAGCTCTTCTTCTTCTTGACATAAAAACCCCTAATTATTACTCTTTTGATGCCTTGGCGCCATATTTCGAGCGTCCGTTTTTTCTTCCTTCCACGCCTGCAGTATCAAGCGCACCTCTGACAACATGATACCTGACACCTGGCAAATCCTTAACTCTGCCGCCTCTTACCAGTACGATAGAATGTTCCTGAAGATTATGACCTTCTCCCTGTATATAGCTAATCACCTCAAAACCGCTGGTCAACTTCACCTTTGCAACTTTTCTCAATGCAGAGTTCGGCTTCTTAGGTGTTGTCGTATACACTCTTGTGCATACACCTCTTTTCTGAGGTGATCCGTTTAATGCAGGCGTCTTACTCTTTTTCTTTAACTTCTTTCTTCCCTTTCTTATCAACTGATTAATAGTTGGCACCATATCCTCCCATTTTTTGAAACGATTGTTAAAATACGATAAAAATTATGATTTGTCAAGCATTATCTTGTAAAATCACATTAACACTTTCCAGACGCTTCTGACCGGTACCGGCAGGTATAAGTCTTCCGACAATCACATTCTCCTTCAGGCCTTCCAAATTATCGGTCGCCGCCCTGATGCTCGCATCTGTCAGAATGCGCTTTGTTTCCTGAAATGACGCAGCAGAAACAAAACTATCGGTCGCAAGAGAAGCTCTTGTTATGCCCAAGAATAAAATTCTTGCCAAAGCCGGCCTTTTGCCTTCACCAACAAGTTTTCTGTTGAGCTGCTCAAATTTGTATCTGTTGATTATCTCTCCCTGAATCAGACCGCTTTCACCTGGATTCTCAACTGTGACCCACTTCAACATCTGACGAACAATTACCTCGAAATGCTTATCGTTAATATCGACGCCCTGTATTTTATAAACCTGCTGAACCTCGCTCACAAGATGCTTTGCAAGCTGCTTTTCTCCAAGAATTCTTAGAATATCAGCCGGGTTTACAACACCATCGGTTATCGGCTCACCGGCTTCAATATGATCGTGAGGATATACCTGAATTCTTCTATTGCGTGGAATTACATACTCCCTCTCCATTCCGCCGGAACTCGTCACATACACGGTTTTTTTGCCTCTTATCTCCTTGCCGTAGCTCACCTCGCCGCTAATTTCGGACACGACGGTAGGCATTTTAGGAGATTTCGCCTCCACAATCTCGACAACTCTCGGCAATCCTCCTGTAATATCACTCGTTCTTGCGGTCTCTTTAGGAATCTTGCCTAATACGTCTCCCGCTTTCACATAATCACCCATCTGTTTAAGCAATATGGTTCTGGGCGGCAGAAAATACTCATCGCTGCCCGATTCATCTTTAACTACAATTCTGGGGAATAGTTTGATATCAACCGATTCAACTATTGTTCTGCTTCTCAAACCGGTAATACGATCAACTTCATCCTTCAATGTTTTATCGACAACAATATCTTTAAAAGTAACCGTACCATTTTGGGATGAAAGAATATAAGATGAGTAAGCATCCCAATCAGCCAGCATTACTGTTGACTGATATAGATTCTCGTCATTTATAAACTTCTCAAGCTCATTCTCATCTTTATATGCCAAAAGATCACCTCTTGCGACGTTGTCTCCGTCTTTTACGGACAGTCTGGATCCAACCGGCACATAATAACGCTCAACGATTAAGTCATCTTCATCTACAATAAAGATATGCGTTCCGTATCTCTCAACTTTATTGCCCGTATCTTCTGCAGCACGCACCATTTGATCACCATCCAGCACCCAAATTTCAACTCGTCCTGCTTTTGACGCTTTTAAAAATCTGATAAGAGCATCTCCATCGTTTACATGTATCTTTGCACCATAAGTTATTTTATTAGGTATATCCCATACCTCAAGCACTCTTTCAATTATAATGGTATTTTTTTTAACTGAACATGATTTTTCTACAAGAATTTTCAATTTTCCTATTGCAGTCTCACCGCCATGTGCAAAATCGGACTGATTGAGAAGACTCGCTTTTGAAATCTTATATTCTTTATCTTTTATATTATACGTGTAGCTTCTGAAATCCTCATCTATCCGGATTGATGCAGCATCAGACACTACAAGAAACGGCTCCGTTATCAGCATCATCGCATCACGTCTTGACAGAACAACCTTATCTCCCCTGGAGTTAACGGCTGTTTTTATATTATGAAATCTGACAAATCCGGCCTTACCGGTACTCGCAAAGACCTTTTCGTTATCCATACTTGCAGTACCGCCGCCATGAAATGTTCTGAGCGTAAGCTGCGTTCCGGGCTCTCCGATTGACTGAGCGGCAATTATTCCGACAGGCGTTCCAATCTCAACAAGTTTACCGGTAGTAAGATCATGTCCGTAGCATGTTACGCAGATGCCGTTTTCCGCTCTGCAGGTAAGAGCTGAACGAATTTTTATCTTATTTATATTCAAATCTACAATTTTTCTTGCCAATTTTTTAGTTATAACCGATCCGGATTGTACAAACTCCTGTTTATCGAAAGGGTTTATTATATTTTCCGCCGCCACACGTCCGACAATGCGCTCATAAAGATTCTCAATAACAGTTCCGGCTATGGTTATCTGATCGACTTCTATACCGTTAGTGGTTCCGCAATCCATTTCCCTGACTACAACATTTTGAGCTACATCAATTAATTTTCGTGTAAGATATCCGGCATTTGCGGTTTTTAACGCGGTATCGGAAAGACCTTTTCTTGCTCCATGAGAGGATGTAAAATATTCAAGAACACTCATACCTTCGCGAAGATTCGATTTTATAGGAAGCTCAACAATATCACCGGAAGGTTTTATCATAAGACCTCTAACACCCGACATTTGTCTTATCTGTTCCTCGCTTCCCCGTGCTCCTGAATCCTTCATCATGAAGATAGGATTAAATCCATTTTGATCATTTCCAAGATCTCTCATCGTTTCCACGCTGATCTTTGAGGTAGCACTACTCCAGATATCAATTACCTTATTGTATCGCTCTCTTTCGGTCAACAAGCCGTCTCTATACTGCGTAACGATCTCATCAACCTTTTTTTGTGAATTTTCCAGGATTTCCTGTTTTCTTTTCGGCATAATCATATCTTTTATAGAAATTGAACTGCCTGAAAGTGCCGCCATTTCGAATCCTAAATCTTTTATATTATCCAGAAAACTTACCGTACTGATATTTCCATATTCCTCATATACCTTGTCTGCAATAGCTGCAATATCCGCTTTCTTTATCAACTTGTTGACTTGTGAAAATGGAAAATCATCGGGAAGCAGATTGGAAACTAGCAGTCTTCCAACAGTTGTATCAACAATTTTACCGGCTATTCTTACTTTTATGGACGCATTTACCGCAATATGAGAAGCGTTGTACCAACAAATTGCATCCTGCTTATCGGCAAAAATCATGCTTTCGCCTTTTGCACCGGGCAGCGGTTTTGTAATATAGTAGATGCCCAAAACCATATCCTGAGAAGGCTTTGCTATAATTCCTCCGTTTGATGGAGAAACAACATTGTTATGAGCAAGCATCAACATTATACCTTCCGCCTGAGCTTCATCAGATAAAGGCAGATGAACAGCCATCTGGTCTCCGTCAAAATCGGCATTAAACGCCGCACATGCCAGCGGATGAAGATGTATTGCTTTATCATTGGTTAACACCGGGAAAAAACCTTGTATAGATAATCTGTGAAGTGTTGGAGCTCTATTGAGAAAAACGGGGTGTTCCTTGACTGCTCTTTCCAGAATTTCCCAGATATGTTCCTCGCGACGCTCAACCTGATGCTTAGCCGCCTTTAATGTTGTCGCATATCCTTCTTCTTCAAGCAGATGATATACGAAAGGCCTGTAAAGCTCTAAAGCCATCTCTCTGGGAAGACCGCACTGATCAAACGAAAGATCAGGACCGGAAACAATAACGGATCTCCCTGAATAATCCACCCTTTTACCCAATAAATTTCTTCTGAATCTTCCCTGTTTTCCCTTCAGATTGTCACTCAAAGATTTAAGTGGAAGCCTGTTTGAACGTCTCACTACCTGCTTTCTCTTGCCATTATCAAATAGAGAATCAACCGACTCCTGCAGCATTCTCTCTTCATTACGCAAGATTATCGAGGGAGCCTTTAATTCAATAAGTTTTTTGAGTCTGTTGTTTCTATTTATAACGCGTCTATATAAATCATTCAGATCCGACGAGGCAAATCTGCCTCCTTCAAGCGCAACCAAAGGCCTCAAATCCGGAGGAATAACCGGCAGAACAGAAAGAATCATCCATTCGGGACAGTTCTCAGAACGTATAAAATATTCGACTATTTTGAGTCTTCTCGACAATTTTTTCTTTGTGACAACAGATGATGTAGCATTTTGGGCAGTTATAAGAGTAGATCTCAAAGAATCAAGATCCATATTTGCCAAAATTTTAGACAATGATTTTGCACCCATATCCGCTTCAAAGTTGCCGCCATATTCTTCTTTAACAGTCTCGTATTCAGACTCTGCTATAATATCACTCACAGAAATCTCTTTGAGCTTACTGTTGGTAACAATATATGCCTGATAATAAACGACTCTCTCGAGATCTTTTGCTTTTATTCCAGTCAGTATCGAAATAATACTTGGTATAGAACTGAGATACCAGATATGCGCAACCGGAACTGCCAGTTCAATGTGACCCATTCTATGTCTTCTCACTCTTGATTCCGTGATCTCAACACCACATCGTTCACACACAGTTCCTCTGAATTTCATCCCTTTGTATTTACCGCAGAGACATTCATAGTCTTTAATCGGTCCAAAGATTTTAGCACAAAAAAGACCATCGGGTTCAGGTTTCAGAGTTCTATAATTGATTGTTTCTGCCTTTTTAACTTCTCCGTTACTCCAATCTTTTATCTCCTCGGGAGATGCTATTTTTATTCTTATAGCATCGAAATCATTCGATGTTTTTGGCTTAGCTTTTAATACTGTATACATAGCTTTTCTCCTTACCTCGTCTCTTTCAGAAGTTCTACCGAAAGGCCTAAACTTTGAAGTTCTTTTACCAGAACATTAAATGACTCCGGCAATCCTCCGAGCGGCACCGGTTTGCCCTTTACAATAGCCTCATATGACCTGCTTCGTCCTTCTATATCATCCGATTTCAGTGTAAGCACCTCCTGAAGATTGTATGCCGCTCCATATCCTTCAAGCGCCCACACCTCCATTTCACCAAAACGCTGGCCTCCAAACTGAGCTTTTCCGCCAAGCGGCTGCTGCGTAACGAGAGAATAGGGACCGACCGATCGCGCATGAACCTTATCTTCAACCATATGATCAAGTTTAAGAATATGAACAATACCAACCATAATTTTCTGATCAAAAGCTTCTCCGGTGATACCGTCATATAGAGTATATTTGCCGTCTGCCGGAATTCCGGCAAGTGCCATAAGTTCGTCAACATCTTTCTCTGAAGCACCGTCAAAAGCCGGCGTAGCCATAAACGCTCCGTTGCGCCAATCATCAGCATACAGCATAAGCTCCTCATTTGAGAGAGAGTCGATATATTTTTTTGTATCTTCATCGGTATTGGAAACGGTTGAAAGCATAATTCCTTTTACGCGGTCAAGATCATATCTCTTTAGAGCTTCGTCTATCAGCTTACCTATACCTTTTGCCGCCATACCGAGATGAGTTTCTAATATCTGACCTGCATTCATTCTGCTCGGCACGCCCAAAGGATTTAAAACAATATCTACAGGCTTGCCGTCCTCCATAAAAGGCAGGTCTTCTTCCGGTAAGATACGCGAGACAACCCCTTTGTTTCCATGCCGACCGGCAAGTTTATCTCCAACCTGAAGATGTCTTTTATGAGCAATAGTAACCTTAGCAATTCTCAGAATTCCGGTTGCAAGTTCTTCAGTGGACTCAATTGAAGAAACATTTTTCCGATAAGATGCCTCGGCGGCATCAATCATTTCATTGTAGTGAGTCAGAACCGATTTTATTTTACTGTTAAGAGCGTCATCAGTCGTAGAAATATGAGAAAGTTCTGAATATTTCAACTTAAGCAGTTTCTCTTTTGTAATAATATCTGCTGATTTTATTATATATGCGCCTTTTCTTTTTACTGAATTCGCAGCTGTTGCACCCTGCGCAACAGCTGCAATTGATAATGCAATCAAATGATGTATAATTTTCTTTTTTCTTTCAAGCAAAGCATATTCCTGCTTTTTTTCATAATCTTCAAGCTCAAGACGTTTTTCGCCTTTCTCAACGCCTCTTCTTACAAAAACCTTTACATCAGTAACAATACCACTAATTCCCGGAGGTACTTTAAGCGAAGAATCCGAAACATTTTTTGCTTTTTCGCCAAATATAGCCTGAAACAGCTTTTCCTCCGGAGAATAGCTTGTCTCAACCTTCGGCGTAACCTTACCAACTAAAATATCCGCCGGCTTAACATATGAACCGACCCTTACAATTCCGTTATCATCAAGGTTTCTCAAAAGTTCTTTGGCATTGTTCGGAACATCCGAGGTAAATTCCTCAGGCCCAAGCTTAGTATCATGCTCTATACATTCATATGTTTCCATATGAATAGAGCTCATAAGATCTTCTTTTACCACACGTTCCGATATAGTAATTGCATCCTCATAGTTATACCCTCTCCATGGCACAAAGGCTACCATAAGATCCTGCCCCAAAGCCAACTCTCCATTGTCTGTCGAAGGACCGTTGGTAATTGCCTGACCTTTTTTTACCATATCATGCTTTTTTACTATAGGAATATTTACAAATACCGTATTCTGGTTTGATCTTGCATATTGATTAAGTCTGTATACGTCAATATCATACAATGATTTTCCATTCTCATCGTCAGAAGTTTGTATAACAATCATAGCACTATCGACATATACAACCTCTCCGCTTCGCCTCGCCATCAACATTCTTCCTGAACTTTTTGCTATTACGGATTCCATTCCGGTACCGACCAGCGGGCTTGACGGTTTGACAAGCGGAACAGCCTGTCTCTGCATATTGCAGCCCATAAGCGCTCTATTGGCATCATCATGACCGACAAAAGGAATTGAGGATGCACTTACCCCAAGAAGCTGCTGAGGGTTTATATCCATATAATCAACCTTTTCCGGAGAAATCAAAATTATATCATCGTTTTTTCTTGCCTCAATTTTTCCAATAAGCTTTCTGCCGTCTATTTTAGCCTTAGCGGTACAGATAATCTTATCGTACTCGTCGCTGAAAGAAAGATAGACGATTTTATCCGTAACAACACCGTTAACAACCTTTTTATACGGAGTTTCAATGAATCCATATTGATTGACCTTGGCATAAGTTGCAAGAGCTACTATAAGACCGATATTAGGACCTTCCGGAGTCTCAATCGGACAAATTCTCCCATAATGGCTTGGGTTTACATCTCTAACCTCAAATCCTGCTCTCTCTCTTGTCAAACCTCCGGTACCCAATGAAGAAATTCTTCTTTTATGGCTAACCTCGGAAAGAGGATTAATCTGATCTAAAAATTGCGACAACTGGTTGCTTTCAAAAAAGGATTTAAAAACAGAGGTAAATGCATTTGCATTCACTAACATTGAAGGTGATGCTGTTTCTGCTTCTAAAAAACCTATTTTATCCCTTATGCTTTTCTGCATCGAAAGCATGGTGGGTTTCAGCTGAACGCTAAGCATTTCATCTATTCTTCTTATTCTTCTGTTGGCAAGGCTGTCTATGTCATCTAAAAACCCTTTTCCGTTAATAAGCAAAACGAGATATTCAACCGTTCTAACTACATCTTCTTTGGTTAAATGCGTGTTATTTGTCGGTATATCCAATCCTAAACGCCTATTGACCTTGATACGTCCATAAACAGACAAATCATATGACGGCCCCTCAAAAAAAAGGTTGTTTAAGAACTGCCTTGCCTCTTGAGGTGAAACCGGTTCTCCGGGACGCTGATTATGATAAATAAAGATGGTTGCCAAATCTTCGTCGCTCATCGTCTCATTAATGCTGCCTTTAAGTTTCTTAATCAAAACTTTCGCAGTATTTATACTGTTGAGCATCAGCTGCTTCTCGTCCTTAACAAGCGCAAGATCAAAACTACAGCTGGATTTCTTCAGCAACGCAAGACCTTCCGGTGTTATTATCTCACCTGCGTTAATTGTTATGTCATCATCCAATTGCACGTCTTCGAGAATACAGTTTCCATAAAGAGAAACATCGGCTATCGGGTAATAGATATCGGGATCATTCAACTGCTTTATTAATTTTCTTGTAATTTTTGAACCGGATTTGGCAATTAGTTTTTCTTCCGCTATTATATCATTGTCGAGAATCAGTCCCTTTACATCACCTTTCGCAAAAAAACGTTCTTCTTCTTTTTTAATTGATACGGTTTTATAGAATCTCCTTAATATATCGGAATTCGAAAAGCCTATTGCATTAAGAAACAGAGCTACCGGAAAACGTTTTCTCTTGTCTATTTTTAGGTAACAGACATTTTTCCTTGTTGTTTCAAACTCCATCCAGCTTCCATGCTCAGGTATCGCCTGAGCTGAAAACAGATATTCACTCAGTATTTCCTCCGATTTTATGCGCTTAAAAATAACACCGGGTGATCTGTGAAGCTGCATAACAAAAACCCTTTCAACGCCATTCATTATAAAACTGCCGTTTTCGGTCACAAAAGGAATATCTCCTATATAGACCTTTTGTTCTTTTGCAATCTTTATACCGGTTCTCTTCCCTGTGTCGGGATCCGTATCCCACAAATTCAATCTTAGCCGAACTTGCAGCGCACCTGCGTAGTTCAAAGATTTCTCAAGGCAATCTTTCACACTATATTTCGGTTCCTCCAGCGTATATCCCAGATATTTCAGACTCCAGCTGCTTCTTTCGTTCTCTATATTAAAAAATTGCCTGAAGAGAGCCTCCAAACCGATATTTTCCCGTTTCTCTTGAGGGACATTTACATGAGGAGTATTTAACTGCAAAAACTGCTTATATGAATTTATTTGAGTTTTAAGCAGCTCAGGCATTTCAAATCTATTTTCCTTTGAAGAAAAATTTACTCTTAGTCTATATTCCGACGATAACAGATGTGCCATTTATCCTCCGAAAAGGTGTTTATTAATTTATATCCATATGAGCAGCTAATCTCATAGCTTACCCACTATTATTATGCACAGATATGCACAGACAAAAAACAAAGAGACAATTTCAATTGCCTCTTTGTTCGACGGGACGACACTATCAATCTTCTATGCCCCGATTCATTCTATTATATAAAACTTATCTTAACCAAAGCAGGAATCTGTATATCTATTTAAGTTCAACAACTGCACCGGCTTCTTCTAATGATTTCTTTAAGTTTTCAGCATCTTCTTTGCTTAATTTTTCTTTGATTGTAGAAGGAGCCTTGTCAACAATCTCTTTTGATTGAGCAAGACCTAAACCTGTAGCAGCCCTTACAGCCTTAATTACAGCGATCTTTTTCTGTCCGATTTCTTTCAAAACCACATCAAATTCCGTTTTTTCCTCTGCCTCCTGTTCACCGGGGGCGGCTGCGGCTGCAACGGCTACCGGTGCCGCAGCAGTAACACCAAAATGATCCTCCAGCTCCTTTACGAAATTTGAAAGCTCCAAAACACTCATATTCTCTATAAAACTTACTACTTCTTCCTTTGTTATAGCCACCTTTTCCTCCTAATTAATTTTGTTTTTTATGGCATCTATTGTGTATACTAAATTTCTTATAATACCGGATAATGCCGATACAAATCCTCCAACAGGCGCATTAAGCGTAGAAAGAAGTTTTGCAAGCAGCTGCTCTCTTGAAAGCAGTTTCGACAACTCTATAACATCCTGTTTCGACAATTTGGCACCATCGGCATAGCCGCCTTTTATTGCCAGCTTATATCGTTTATTTATTTCTGTTGAAATTTTAGCAAGCTCAATGGGATCGCTATGTATTCCAACTGCATTGGCATTTTTCAGAAGATCGTTTACCGCTTCCAGTCTGCTTCCGCTTATTGCCAGCTTGAAAAGCAAATTTTTTATAACGGCAAATCTGACCCCCTTGTCTCTAAGATCACGTCTTACGCTCGCGATACTATTTGCATCAACATTCTGATAGTCGAAAAAAACTAACGCATCGTTATCGTTTAAACCGGATTTCCAGTTATTAATCCATGCTACTTTTTCACTTTTTTTCATTCTTCCTCCATTTCAAACCGTTCCCTATGACTCTTGCAAACTTTTTACATCAAGCTTAACGCTTGGAGAATGAGTAGCACATATATAAGCAGATTTAATGTAAGTTCCCTTAGATGATACAGGCTTGGCCTTTTTAACAGCACTTATAAAAGATGAGATATTTTTCTTTAGATTCTCATCAGTAAATGATACTCTGCCAATCGCAGAGTGAAGATTTGCACCCTTGTCAATTCTGAAAGCCAACTGCCCTAACTTCAACTGTTTTACAATATTTCCTATATCCTGAGCAACCGTACCAACCTTAGGATTCGGCATCATGCCTCTTGGTCCCAATATACGTCCAAGCTTTCCCGCGACAGACATCATATCCGGCGTTGAAGCGACACGATCAAAATCAAGCCACCCGGCAGCTATTTTATCTGCCAGCTCCTTTCCACCTACATAATCGGCACCGGCTTCTGTAGCTTCTTTAATTTTTTCACCTTTACAAAATGCAACTACTCTGGTCTGTTTACCTGAACCTGCAGGCAATATGCAGCTGCCCCTAACTGCTTCATCTGATTTTTTAGGATTTACTCCAAGTCTCAGAACCAGTTCGACCGTCTCATCGAATTTCGAAAACTGCATCTTTTTCAAAAGAGCAATAGCTTCATCCAGGTTATATATAGCATCTTTCTCAATTAGTTCGGCAGATTTTTGATATCTCTTTCCTCGTTTTTTCATAATTAAAGTCCCCTTTATAAAATCACTCTATCTCAATGCCCATGTTACGCGCAGTCCCTGCAATAATTTTTTTTGCAGCATCAATGTCATATGCATTGAGATCGGGCATCTTTTTTTCGGCAATTTGAGTTAACTGATCATCTGTTATTTTCGCAACCTTCTGCTTGAGACTATCAGGAGAACCCTTTTCAAGTCCTGCAGCCTTAAGTATTAATCGCGAAGCCGGTGACTGTTTTGTTATGAATGTAAAACTTTTATCTTTATAAACAGTTATAATCACCGGAATGACATCACCTGACTGCTTTTGAGTGGCAGCATTAAATTGTTTACAAAACTCCATTATATTAACACCATGCTGCCCTAATGCCGGCCCAACCGGCGGAGCCGGATTTGCTTTTCCGGCAGCTATTTGCAGCTTAATAAGTGCAGCTGTTTCCTTAGCCATCTATCCTCCTCATATCTTTTCAACCTGATCATAATCCAGTTCAAGCGGAGTTGATCTTCCAAAAATTGTTACCATAATCTTTAACCTTGCTTTTGCATCATCTACAGATTCTACAATTCCCGAGAAATCCGAAAAAGCACCGTCCTTGATCCTCACTCTGTCATCAATCTTGTAGATTACCGAAAGTCTTGGAGTATCTTTTGATTTCTCAATTCTATTTTTTATACTCTCTATCTCTTTCTCATCAATCATGCTCGGTTTATACGGCTTTCCTATAATACCGATTACACGAGGCATTCTTATTAATATTTTCTGCAGATTATCTGTCATATCCGCTCTTATAAACAGATAAGATTGATATAAAAATCGTTCACGGACAGTACGTTTTCCCTTGCGTATATCTATGACTTCCTCTACAGGCAAAAAGAGATCATCTTCGTTTATCTCATATCCCTTTTCTTTCAATATTTTAGGTAAGTTCTTGATAAACTGTTTCTCAAACCCTGTCTGAACCTGAAGTGCATACCATTTTTTTTTACTCTGCACAGACGCCATCTATATAACCAGCCTGAGCAGATAAGAAAACAGATAATCGGCTACACTAAGCAGAGCTGACACCAAGATAGATAATACAACAACGGCAATAGTTGTATTTATAGTAGTCCTCTTATCCGGCCAGACAACCTTGTAAAGCTCATCCCGCGAATTGTACAAAAATTTCTTTATATTTTTTATTGTATTCATTATTTTTATGGTAGGCCAGGAGGGACTCGAACCCCCAACCATCGGTTTTGGAGACCGACGCTCTACCAATTAGAGCTACTGACCTATGCTTTTACCTCCTTGTGCAAGGTATGTCTTTTACAAAAAGGACAATACTTATTGAGGTTAGTTTTTTCCTTCTTTAATTTCTTGTTCCTTGTAATCATATAGTTTTTTCTTTTACAATCAGGACATTGCAGAGCAAACAGATCGCGCATATACTACCATCCCCTACTTTAATATCTCACTGACAACACCTGCGCCCACTGTTCTTCCACCCTCTCTTATTGCAAAGCGTGTCTCTTTCTCAAGAGCAACGGGACTTATCAGTTCAGCTGTCATCTCTACATTGTCTC
>CAJVZA010000045.1 GCA_913009315.1 uncultured Hippea sp. | reverse complement strand
TCTTCTCCTATTTTAATGTTTTAATGCAAATACGGAAGCCCAAACTGGAGCGCAAAACCTGTCCACAAAATATTTATTATAACGATCGGCAGCAATATCTTCCAGCTGATTTTCATAAGCTGATCGTATCTATACCGCGGAAAAGTTGCCCAGCTCCATGTATAAAGAAATATAAAGAATGCCCATTTTATAAAAAGCCATACAACCGGAGGCAAAAATGACGGCCCGAGCCAGCCTCCGAAAAACAGGATAACTGCAAGCATTGAAACGGTAAATATCACAGTATACTGTGCAAAATAAAAAAGACTGAACTTCATACCTGTAAACTCGGTCATAAACCCTGCAACCAGCTCGTTTTCAGCCTCCGGAAGATCGAATGGAACTCTCCCTGCAATTGCAAACATGCTTATCAGAAAACAGACAAAGGCAACAGGCTGATAAAAAATAAACCATAGGTGAGACTGCGCCTCAACAATCTTGGTTAAATCAAGACTTCCCGCCATTATTACGGAATTGAGTAAAGCAGCCGACAAAATAAGTTCATAACTTATAACCTGTGCAACCTCTCGCTGAGCACTAATGATCGGATATTTACTTTTTGTTGACAAGCCGGCAAATATAGCACCAAATGAAACAAGCGAAAGCATCGCGAGCATATACAAAGCTCCCGAAGACAGGTGAACAACATTAAGTGTTATTGTCCTGCCGAAAAGCACCACAGGCGGTCCGAACGGAATCGCAACTGCAGCCATCATAGCAAAGACTGTTCCTATAATCGGAGCCACCCAGAAAAAAAGTTTGTCGGCTCCTCTCGGAATACTGTCTTCTTTGAAAAAAGCCTTTATCATATCGGCTATCGGCTGCAAAAGCCCATGCCACCCTACTCTTTTGGGCCCTATTCTCTGCTGCATATGCCCGATAACCTTTCTCTCGTACCATGTTGCGACAAGAACAAAAACCGTTATGACTACAAAAAGAAGCAGGAATTTAACCAGAAATATTAAAGCTCCGATCGTTTCACTACTCATTTGCCGCCTCCAATCTTTTCAATATTGACATGCTCATACCCATCATCGGATGAAAAAAGTGTCAGTGGATTAATATCTGCAAAACCTTCAGGTACAACAACAAGATTATCCGGAAGGCCGGGGCAAACTGATAATACGGTTTCAGATTCTCCCATTTTAGATATAATCCTAATCTTGTCGTTTGATTTAAGATCAAGAGACGCGGCCAATCCGTCCGAAATCTCAGCGTATCCTACCGGTCTGGCAATTTTAGGACCACTGCCAAAAGAAGTTGAAGCATCCGATCTGAATCGATCATGCCCTATAACAAGCTTATACGGATAGTGTTTAGATTCCATCTCTTCCATAGCCTCATATTCATAATCCAAAGGCGCCAATTTTTCAGCTGTTGCCGCAGCCGGATTGCTGTCGATTTTTAGCGGTGCCATAATTGTATTAAATCTTTCAGCCAGCAACTTTATGACTAATTCCACCGGCAGAATATTTTTGTTTTCCACATTAACCGCCTTCTTTGCCGTTATCAGCCTGCCTTCAAGATTAAGATAATGAGAATCGGTTTCATAACCGGTGGCAACCGGCAGAACAAATGTCTTTTTGGCTCTGAAATCATCCATCTTATAGCTTGACAGCATTATAAAAAGATCAATATCAGTCATCTTTGTCATAATCTGCGGAGGCAATATTCTTTCAATTGCATTACCGAAATAGATAATCGCATGAAAATCACCATCAGAAAGACACTGTTGAAATAGCGCCTTATCCATATGTTGATCTGTACCGGATAATATGCTTTCGGCACCTTTTATATTCGCTTTCCTGCTGATCGGCCAAAATCCGATAGAATCGCTCCGATTGCCGGATGCAATTGCCAGATTAGATATCAGTTCGGGAATACCTGCTCTTTCGAGAAGCAAAGCATCAATCATTATGGACAGACTTCCTGATTTAATCTGGTTTGCTGCAGCTTCTATTGATTCTTCCTGAACGCCTGTAATTTTTATAAGTGCATCCGAATTCGGCATTTTTTTGATAAATCCGGTATTTTGTGTATCTTCCGTAAGCTTCTGTATAAGAAGAAGCAAAAGCTCTCTTTCCGATCCTAAGTTGTAGCGCAGACTGATAGGTTTAAGTTTATTTAGTTTGCTCTCTCGGTAGTAAGCCAGGATCAGCTTTCCTTTTTTTGCCTTAGATTTTGATTTTCTTATGATAAACCAATCAAGAAGCGGAACGGAGTTGGTTATATCGGTACCTATAACAAAAACGGTATCGGAATTTTTTATGCTTTCATAGGAAGGCTGTCTTAAAAGACCTGATTTTCTAAGCACTCCGTTGAGCTTAAGAATACCATCGGCATCAGGAGCAATAAGAGTTTTTGTTCCTATAAGATCGGCAAACCATTTTGCGGAGACCATTGATTCACTACTCACAGATGAATCGCAGACTATAGCAATCGAGTCGCTTCCATAGTCATCAATTATTCGCTTGATCTCTTTATAGGCTTCGTCAATAACATTATTTACAGCTGTTTCCCGCCCGTCTATCGAAGCTGAAACAGTTCTGTTTTTTTCATTCATATCATATGCAAACGCTCCAAGATTGCACAGATTGCCATCGTTGAAGCTCGGCAAATGATTTGTTACCCTCAGAATCTTATTATCCTTAACATTGAGCTCAAGCTCGCATCCGGCCGGACAGAAGAAACAGTTTGAAACAATACGATCCATCTCCCATGCTTTGGATTTGTGCATAAACAGTTTTGATTCAAGTGATCCTGTAGGACATATATCGATGCACTGGTTGCAGAATTCACAGTCAAGCGGTTTTCCGTCAACAGTATCAATTTCAAAAATCCCGCTCTCTTTTTTTACCATGGCAAGCGCTTTAACACTCATAACATCATCACATATCTTAACACATCGTTTACACTCGATACACAAACTTGTATCGTTGTTTACGATAGGCCATTCCTTGTGAATCGTCTTCTGCGGGAGATTATCAAAATCCTGAGGCAGTCCCTCTGTGATATTGAATTCAAGAGCAGCATCCTGAAGTTCGCATTCTCCCGACGCATCGCAAACGCCGCATTGAAGCGGATGATATCTGTTCCATTTTTTTACGATATCGGCTCTTGTCTGCTTAAGCGCTTCGGTATTGGTCCACACATATGTCCCCTCTTTAGGTTTCATAACGCATGACGGCATAGGCCTGGAACATTTACCTGTTGCGACCGGATGATGAGTAGCAGAATGAGTTCTCAAATCCTCTTCCGGCAGTTGTTCTATAACCACAATACAGATTCGGCAAGATCCTATGGGAGAAGAAAATCGATCTGAATAGCAGATAGCAGGTATATAAATTCCATGCCTATCGGCAACCTGAAGAATTGTTTCTCCCGGCTTTGCAGAAACTGCAATTCCATCTATAAAAAAGTTTATATCAGCCATTATCTGTCACTCTCCCCGAAAACAAAATCTAAACTTCCGATTACGGCAATAACATCGGCCAGATAGTTTCCTCTTAGCATAGTAGGCATCGCTGAAATATTTATAAAAGAAGGCGCTCTTATCTTAAGCTTATACGGTTTTCCGCTGCCATCAGCCACAATATAAAAGCCAAGTTCGCCTTTTGGATTTTCAGTTGCCGAATAGAGCGTGGCAATAGGTGTATGCATTCCTTTTATCGTTAAAACCATATGTTTCATAAGAGAAAAGTTCTCTGTCATAATCTTCTCTTTTGACGGACTCACATAAGGAGAATCCTCCAGAATGACCTGCCCGTCGGGAAGATGCTCTAATGCCTGCTGCAAAATCCTGCGGCTTTGACGCATCTCCTCCATTCTGACAAGATACCTTCCGTAAACATCGCAGGCATCGTCAGTTGGAATATCGAAATCATAATTTTCATATCCGTCATACGGAAAAGCCTTTCTTATATCCCACTTAACTCCGGATCCCCTAAGAACAGGACCCGAGACACCCCAATTTATTGCCTGTTCTCTGGTTAAAATACCTACACCTTTGGTTCTCGACATCCAAATTCTGTTTTTTGTCAGTAATCTATGATATTCTCCAAGCTTCTCCGGAAGAATATCCAAAAATTTTCGCAGATTGTCTTTAAAGCCCTCCGGCAGATCGAATGCAACTCCACCTATTCTCGAGTAGTTATAGTTAAGACGGTTGCCTGAGGTCTCTTCAAACAGATCTACGATTGTTTCGCGCTCCCGGAAACAGTACAAAAAAACGGTCATTGCGCCAATATCAAGCGCATGCGTAGCAAGCCATACAAGATGAGATGATATTCGGCCGAGTTCACTCATAATAACTCTGATAGCCTGCGCCCTCGGCGGAGCTTCTATACCGAGCAGTTTTTCAACTGCTATCACATAAGACTGATTATTGTTCATACTCGCTATATAATCGAGCCTGTCGGTATAGGGAATAAACTGATGATACAGCATATTTTCCGCAAGTTTTTCAAACCCTCTGTGGAGATATCCTACATCCGGCTCACTTGCTTCAATCTTTTCACCATTCAGTTTCAGGATCATCCTAAGTACGCCATGGGTACTCGGATGTTGGGGACCCATATTTATAAGCATTTCTCTACTTTCGATACTCATAATTTATCCTTAAGGCATTCTTACATGCTTTGATTGTTTGAGTTGTCCTTCCGGCAGCTTACGATCAAGATAAGTGTTGCTGAATTGATTACCCTTCAATGGATAATCTTTTCTTAAAGGAAAACCCTCCCAATCCTCAGGCATCAAAATTCTTTTGAAATTAGGATGGCCGTTGAATACAATTCCATACATATCATAAATCTCCCTCTCATCAAAATCTGCCGCGTGCCAAAGCTCATAAACAGATTCAACCGGCAGGTCATCCGCAACAGGAACCTCGACCGTAATCTGACGTGCCATTTTAATTGACCGAATCAGATAAATAAGTTTAAAACGCGGATTCTTTTGAGTATCAACAGCAGTTGCAAAAACGAGAAAATCGTAATTACCTTCCGGATAGTCTTTCAGCGCTTTGAGAATGCGGTATGCATAAAACTGTTTCACGCTGATTGTCCAGTCTCTTCTAACTCTTCCGAGTCTCAATCGTTCTACTTCAGTTATTGCAGATGGATAAAGTTCCCTCAGATATTCAACTGTTCTTGCCATTACATTTCCGGTATCAGGCATTGAGCGACCCCTCTTCTTTAATCTTTTTTTGAAGCTGCAGAATTCCGTACATAAGTCCCTGAGGAGACGGAGGGCATCCCGGAACATATACATCAACAGGGATGATAGTATCTACACCCTGAACAACACTATATGTATCATACGGACCTCCGGTATTTGAACAGCTGCCCATAGAAATAACCCATTTTGGATTAGGCATCTGATCATATACCTTACGTGCGGCAACAGCCATCTTTTTTGTTAATGTTCCGGCTATAATTATAACATCGGAATGTCTCGGAGAAGCACGAAATATGATCCCGAAACGATCAAGATCGAATCGCGATGCTCCTGTTGACATCATCTCAATAGCGCAGCACGCAAGCCCGAAAGTCATAGGCCACAAAGATGAACGTCTTCCCCAGCTTACAAGTTTGTCAAGTTTTGTTGTAATAAACGCATTTTCTATTGCCATTTCAACGCCCCTTTCAGGTATGCATAGATATATCCCGCAAACAGCAGAACAACAAAAACGACTATCTCTGCAAAGCCAACCGTTCCAAGTGCTCTTGCATGTACGCTCCAGGGAATAATGAAAAGAATCTCTATATCAAAAAGTGTAAACATAATGGCAAGCAGATAATATTTGATATCCATCATGTACTCACTTTTCAGGATAGGAGAGCCGCACTCATACAGATCAAGCTTCTCCTTGTAGGGATTTTTTGGAGCAAGCATTTTAGACATAATCAACATTCCTGCAAAAATCACAGAAAAGAGAAGAAATGCAACCATAACCTCTGCATAACCGTTCATAACGCTCTCCTATAAACAAAAATACAGCCACCTTAGCTTAGCTGCAAACTCTATCTAACTATATATACGGCAGTTTGTTTTAAACTGCTTTTTCTTCAAAAAAACCTTTATCGGGCTCATTGTAATAACTATAATTTATTTGTCAAACGATAATCATTGAGAATTTTTTTATGATCAAATGCCAGATGCGGCAGATCATCCTCAAGAAACCATTTCAGTTCTGACGCATCATCATCCGCTGCGGCATCTCCTGAAGTCTCAACAACAAACACTATGCTGATTGTATGCACTCTTTCGTCTCTTTGCGGAGACGAATATACATGGAACTGCTTAATACCGATCGCATCAAGTCCGGTTTCTTCTTTCAGCTCTCTTGCAACTGCCTTTTCTGCAGATTCACCATACTCTATAAATCCGCCCGGCAAAGCCCATCCATACGGCTCGTATTTTCTTTTTATCAAAAGAATTTTGCCCGATCTTTCAACAATGGCATCAACGGCCGGCTTCGGTGATCTTTTATAATTCAAAAATGGAAGCTTTAGCCTTTGTTCTTCTTCTTTTATGGTTTCGGCAGCTTTTTTTATCTGAAAACCAACCTGTTCCGATGATGTTCCGCCATAGCTATTTCGCGAATTTATAGAATTTTCAGGCAAAAGATAATCTTTTATATCATCGTCTATTGCATCGGAAAATTTTTTCAGCTCAGCTATGCTTACCGTTTCGAAATCCCTGCCGGAAGATTCCAGATATTTGACAATTTCACCCGTAATTTTGTGTGCCTGACGAAAAGGAATGCCTTTTTTGGCAAGATAATCAGCCAAATCGGTTGCAGTAATAAATCCCTTTTTTAGGGATAAGTTAAAAGTCTGCTTGTCAAAGCTAAGAGATGATACAACACCGCTCATCACCTGCAGCAGATCATGTATTGTATCAAAACTATCAAAAAAACGCTCTTTATCCTCCTGCATATCCTTGTCATAAGCAAGAGGAAGCGCTTTCATGACAACTAAAAGACTAACAAGGTTGCCGTAAAGTCTTCCTGTCTTGCCCCTTATCAGCTCAAGCGCATCGGGATTTCGTTTTTGCGGCATAATAGACGAACCGGTGCTGTACTCTTCGGATAACCTGACAAAACCAAATTCAGATGTTGAAAAGAGTATAAGCTCTTCGGATAGTCTCGAGAGATGCATACTGCAAACCGCTGAAGCATAAAGAAAACTTATGGCAAAATCTCTATCTGAAACCGCATCTATGGAATTACCGGATGAAGCGGCAAATCCCAAAGTTCTCTGAGTATAGTTTCTGTCAATCGGAAATGAAGTACCCGCGAGTGCACAGGCACCCAGAGGTGAGCTGTCTGCAAGCTTCAAACTCCCAAAAAACTGCTCTGCATCGCGGGTCAGCATTTCAAAATATGCCATAAGCCAATGAGATACAAGTATCGGCTGCGCATGCTGAAGATGCGTAAATCCGGGCATCATCAAGGATAGATTAGATTCAGCCAGTCTCACAATCGCCTTCTGCAGTCCTATAATATTTTTGATAACCTCAATAGACGCTTTCTTTGCAAAAAGTCTGAAATCGGTTGCAACCTGATCGTTTCTGCTTCTGGCTGTATGAACCTTTTTTGCGGCATCGCCTTTAAGTTCGATAAGACGCCGCTCAATATTCATATGAATATCCTCATCATCAACGCTGAAAGAAAATTTTCCGGATCTTATCTCATCTGCGATCTGCATCAGACCGTCTATTATCTTTTCTTTGTCAGCATCACTGATAATCTTACATTTTGAAAGCATTTTTACATGGGCAATAGACTGATCTATATCATCATGCGCCAAACGTTTGTCATAGCTTATTGAAGCATTAAACAGTTTCATAATTTCAGAAGGTTTCTTGCTGAACCGCCCGCCCCAAAGCCGGTCACTCATCTTCAGCAATCCTTATCAGAACAGTCGGTTTTGCAATAACATTAAGCGCATCTATTCTGCTCAATGCTCTCCGAATCGAATTTTCATCGGATGAATGCGTCATTATTATAAGCGGCACAAATCCATTTCCGCTCCTGCCTATCTGAATCATTGAGTGAATACTTATATCATTCTCACCCAATATTCCGCTTATTGCCGAAAGCACAGAAGGCTTATCAACTGCACTGAATCTAAGATAATACTTTAGTTTGAGACTTTCCTTTTTCTTGAGTTCAAAGCTGCCCAGCTTATCAAATCCCGAGGGAAAAACAGTGCCGAATCCTTCATATCTCATTCTTTTTGCCATATCCATAATATCGGCAACTATACTGTTGGCGGTTGGAAGCGACCCTGCCCCTTTACCTACATAGGTAGTTTTCCCTGAATATTTTCCTCTCACAGTTATAGCATTATAAACGCCATCGGTTTTGGCGAGAAAATCATTCATCTTTATCATTTCAGGATGCACTCTGATATCCAGCAATCCATCCTGTTTTTTTGCGGTAGCAATCAGCTTAATTTTGTAACCGAGATCGTATGCTATTTTAAGATCCTGATATGTAATTTTCCTTATGCCTTCATACCAGACATCGCTAAATCCGGCCGGATATCCAAATGCTACAAGTGCAATAATAGCAGCCTTGTGAGCTGAGTCTATTCCATCTACGTCGAACGACGGGTCACGCTCGGCAAAACCCGATTTACGGGCAAAATTCAGAGCATCATCAAACTCCTGCTTTTCAGACAGCATTCTTGAAAGAACAAAATTCGCAGTACCATTCACAATACCTCTTATCGATAGAATCTTATCCGATGAAAGTCCGTCTTTTATAACCCTGATAATCGGTATTCCTCCGGCCACAGCAGCCTCAAATGCAAGCTCAGTATGATATTTGCGTGCAGTTTTTATGAGATCTATACCATATTGCGCAAGCAGCGCCTTATTTGCAGTCACAACCCCTTTTCCGGCAAGAGCAGATTCTATGAAGTTTTTTGCGGTCTCGATTCCGCCGATAGTCTCAACAACAATATCAATATCATCATCAAGCAGCGAATTAAGATCGTCTGTTATGAGATGGTCTATACCAATCGGAGCCAGTTGACTTTTATCCAAAGTTGCAATGCGTTTAAGCTCCAGATCAAAACCGATATGCTTTCGTATTTTGTCTTTATTTTCAACAAGTATCCGGGCAACTCCGGAGCCAACGGTTCCAAGCCCGGCAATTCCAATTCTAACCGATTTCATAAGTTAACCTCTTATTTTTGTACTCCCAATATTCACGACCATTTCGCCGGCCGTATATTATTGCAATTGATGCAGCACAAAGTTTTTACATTCTACAACTAAAATATAACGATTTCAACAATGTACGGCAGCAAAACCATAATGAAACTACTGAGCAATAAACAGATTCACAGCTTTTTATGAGGTTTTCTATAGACAAGGCAAACTTCTGAAGAATTAATAAGTTAATTTAAATAGGCAATGCGGGAAGAAAATTCCTTGACAATTGTTGTAAAAATCTACTATACTTTGCTCCGATGAAAGCAATCGGTTAATAATTATGTCAGGTGTCTATGAGAAAAAAAGTCGGTAAGTTTTAAAATGAAAGGCACATCGCTGCTTATTTGGGGAACGCTATTCGGGGCGGTTGGTCTCGGTTTTTTCATATATGGTAAAAAACAAAGGTCGGTAGTCCCGCTGTTTACAGGTATTGCTCTGTTTCTATTTCCCTATTTTATACAAAATGTATACGTACTTGTAATTGTAGGTGTTATTTTGGTAGCGATACCCTATATTGTAAGAATATAATGTAAATTAATGCGCAATAAAAAAGATAAAATATATAAAACGCAAAACACCGGAGTGTTTGAAAGTGGGCAAACAAAATACATTGTCCTCGATGCATAACAAGCAAATGCACTCGGACATCGAAATGGCTTCTGCGCTCAGTTTTTGACATCGGTGGTTTGCTGTATTATGCATCGGGAGGAAACGGATGAGGAATTATATCATTTTAGCGATCTTTGCAGTAATTCTGGCTGGATGCGCAACGTCCTATCAGAAGCAAGGATTCACGGGCGGGTTTTCTGAAATTCGACTTGGGAAAAATATCTTTAAAGTTACGTTTAACGGCAATGTATATACGAGCCGGGAACGAGCGTCAGATTTTGCTCTGTTGCGTTCTGCGGAATTGGCTCTGAAAAATGGATTCAAATACTTTATCATCGTCAACTCCGAGAAGTATGCAAAGACAGAAGAATATACTACACCAATAACTTCATATACAACTGGAAGCGCATACGGAACAGGAAATTACGCATACGGAAACACCACAACTACAACAACCGGAGGGCAGACATATTTTTATTCTAAGCCGAGCAGTACCGATACAATTGTCGGTTTCAAAAAAAAGCCTGACGTTAAGGGGCTGGTCTATAATGCAGAATTTGTCATTAAGTCAATCAAAAACAAATACGGTATAAAAAACTGATGCATACGGGACGGCAGAATGTGCCGTCCGCTGAGCGCAAATGCAGCCCGCAGGAAAAAAAGAAGAACGATCAGGTATCCCGCCGGAAATGAAATAGAGAACTTATACGATATTAACAGATATGCTTATGTATGGTGTTTTTATCTACTTTAGCAATCTTTGTTTTTATATTGTTTTGCAATTGAGCTGAAAAGTATAATATATCATTTATTAAAAGATCTGCCATATCTCTGCTGAAGTTTTCTTTTACAACTATCCTCAGTATGCAGATATCATCAGCATCTTTCGGCAAACTATAAGCAGGAACTATCCACCCTTTTTGTCTTAATTGTGCAGACAATTCAAATACATCAAAACCTGCATCATTCTTTATGGACATCACTACTATAGGCATCTTCAAATCTTTATTTATAATTTCAAAAAAATCAATTTTTTCTATTTCGCGCAATAAGTATTTGGCGTTGCATAAAGAGTTTTCCATTATGTGCTTATACCCTCTCTTGCCCAATCTCAAAAGATTGTAGTATTGTGCTATAACCATGGAACTGCCCCTTGAGAAATTAAGCGTATATGTAGCTTCTTCTCCCCCAAGGTAATTCACATAAAATATTAAATCCTCAGGCAAGTCCGTTTTGTCTTTGAAAATGAGCCAGCCTATTCCCGGATAAACCAAACCGTATTTATGACCCGAAACGTTGATTGATCTGACTTGAGATAACCTAAAATCCCATTTCAAATCAGGATATAAAAACGGAATAACAAAACCTCCGCTTGCAGCATCCACATGTATGGGAATATCCCAGCCTTTTTTATTCTTTATATCCAGAAGTATGCTGTTTATATCTTCTACAGGATCCAATTGACCTGTAAATGTAGTTCCTAAAACGGCACCCACGCATATAGTATTTTCATCTATGCTATTTTTCATCTTTTCCACATCGAGGATATAATTATCGCGTTTCATAGGGATAGTGCGCATCTCGACATCAAAGTATTTTGCAAACTTTTCCCATACGATATGAACATCCGCACTAACCACTATATTGGGTCTGCTGTAGTCTTTTCCCAATTTCTGCATTTTTTTTCTAAATGCCCATTTGTGAGCCAGCAGCCCAAGCATAATAGCTTCAGATGAACCCACAGTAGCCGTACCCACATATTCATTATTTTCATGTGCATGAAAAAGCCTTGCCAGCATATTCACCACACGTCCCTGTATCACACCTGTCTGCGGATATTCATCTTGATCAACAAGATTTTTATTCAAATTTTCAGTGATAAGTCTTTGCGCCCCATCCTCCATCCACGTTGTAACAAAGGATGCTAAATTCAGCGATGGATTTCCGTCAATATTGAGTTCGTCATGCACAATTTGATATGCAGCATTGGAATCCATACCTTCTTTCGGTATATCAAATCTTGGCACAGGTTTTGTAAAAAATCTCTCAGCATATGTTGAACTAATCCCATTGCGCACGATACCCTTTTTTTTCTTTGAAAGCATACTAATTTATACCTCCTATTGTTTTATCCTTTAGCAAGCTGATACCAATTATGATAGCAAAAAATGTAAAAACCAGACCAAATAAAATAACATAAGAATAACCAAAAATTTCAGCTATAATGCCGCCTAAAAATCCTCCGATCACATTATCAAAACTCTGCAGTGTATTTGCAACACCTAAAAGCTCAGCTCTTTTTGATTCATCCGCAAGCTTAACTATACCCACATTCATACCGACGGAGATGAATGACCATGCAATAATCATGAAAATAAAACCGAATATACCAAAGAGATTAAATTGAGTTTTTATACCTGCAAACATTAACAGGAAACTTACAAGATACAACAGTATGCCGGCATTAAAAGAAAATAAAGGGCTTTTCTTTTCAGACATTTTACCTGCCAGTATAAAAAAATAGACACCCAGTCCTGTGCTTACGGCATAAATTAAAGAAGACGAGGATTCTTTGACGAGAAATACATGCTTCATCAGCAGCGGATACATAGCATAAACAGGTGCTGCAGCCAATAAACTGAAAATCCAGCCCAAATTCAGCAGCAAAATTCGTTTATCCTTCAGATGAAGGAAATGTTTGATTTTAAATCGATGATAAAAATATCCTGTAAATATTTCTGAAAAATGCATTTTTGGTTTCAGTAAAGACAGGTCAAGTTTGTGATGTTTAACTACATAACCATGATGCCGGGATAGAGGAATATAAGATAAAAAGGCTATGATCAAAAACGGTATACCCGCTATGACATTAGTATAGATAGATGTGATAAGCAATCCGACAACTGTACCGAGCGTCATGAAAGCCTGCATCAGCGATATATATTTGTCCCATTCTTTTTCTTTATATGTATTTGTAACAATCACACTTGCAAGCGCAAAAATACCTGCAGTAAAAAGACCAAAAAAGAAGGCGAGAGGTATCAAAAACTTACCGTGAAACAATGCTATGATAAGCCAACCGAGAAAAGATAAAAAGCTGCTTGCGAATATAAGATTTCTAATTTTGAATGTATGAGATAGCGTGCCCCACAATATTGCACCTACGCCTATACCGAGATTGATCATGGCGAATGTTAATCCTGCTCTGGCACCTGTTTTTGCCAATATTGGCAAAGTCATGATGCCGATACCCCACACCACACCATTCACTATTGAAAAAGGAAGCGCCAAATGAAAAAAGGTTAGATATTTTCGCAATGTTAGATTGCCTGGCTTAAGCCGACTGATGCCGATTCATTAAGAATCATATTTTTGCATGCAATATTCATTATTTTTCCTCTATAAAAATCAACTGATTGCTATATGCAAAATCTCTATTTTTCATATAAATGCGCATACACAATTTTATACTATCCTTATCGTACTTGAATATCAAGCAGGAATTGATAAAGTTATTAATAAGCGTTGAATTGGCGGCTGCCTGCAAGTCGACAAAATTTAATTCACAAGGAGCATAAAAAATGGATTCCAAACCAAAGGTAAATCTACTGACTGAGCTGATTAATTACGCAGATGATGCTGTGGTGAGCAAAACTATCATTAAAAAGGAAACAGGAACCGTAACGTTGTTTGCCTTTGATAAAGATCAAGAGCTGAGTGAGCATACCGCACCGTTTGATGCCCTGGTTCTTGTATTGGACGGCGTGGCGGAAATAAAGATTTCAGGCATTCCCTATATTCTGAAAAAAGGAGAGATGATTATTTTACCGGTTAATAAATCACATTCTCTAAAGGCTGTTGAAAAGTTCAAGATGATGCTCACTATGATCAGATCATAAAATAACATAAAATTTACTCGAAGATATCAAATAAATAAAGATCGACTTTCAGATAACAAGACAGATGATTGTATTCTTTTGAAAATGTTCACATGAATCTCCTGATATGTTCAAAATAACTTATTTTTTCATTATTTGGGAAGGATTTCTTACTATAATTTGAGGTATTCCGCGATAAGCTTTTATTCTTCCCGTAGCACAAATCCTTTTCATTTTAAAGAGTATTTCAGGAGATTTTTTAAATTTGTATCTATCGGAACCCCAAATTACGATTGTAAAAATTTGGTTCGGATACGGGCGGTCAAGATTAAGAAAAGTGGGCCGGCCGCGACTTCTATATGAATAATATGTGCTTGCCACAATTCCGCAGACAGTTTGAATCTCTCCAATATGTTTATATGCATTTTTCGAACTTATGCTTACGCGTACGCGCTCTTCTATGTGTCCCTGCGCATAAAAAGTGCGATGTATAAGATAAAAGCCGAAAAATAAAAATATAAAAGCTGCAACAAAATATCTTTTCATTAAAACCTCTTTGTCTCTCTCTGCCGGTTCTCAGCTGTGCAGCAACAAGAAAAAATATTATTTTTTACGTCTTCAAGAAGTAAAACTGCCTTTTTACTTAATAAGTTAACCTTAAAATAATATTACTTTATTTAATTAAATATTAAATGTCAATCATACGAATTGTCTAATTTAATCTGTATGAGAATAATTAAATTAGCAATCGAGGAAAATGTTTGAAATGGAGCATCTGATCTACATTAATTATGAAAAGAATAGAGAGTCGAAACAACTAAAATTATACCTGAGTTAGCAAGCTGCAGGCGGAAGTTGATCAATTGGAAAAACAGCAGGACACTCAGGAAACACAGGGGATAATTAATTAAAAATTTGAATTTCACAAAAAGTAATTTATTATTTAATTGGTAAAGATATATGTATTAGATAATAGGAGGTATCATGAAAGCAAAAGTATATGTTAGTAGTTTTTCTCGGGGAATAGTGGGACCCGCAGTAGAAGTTTTTGATCATGTAAAAGACGGAGGTTCTATAGTAGCCAATACTGCACCAGGTTGTTGGGGACCAATGATTACACCGATTTTCAAAGGAGGACATGAGGTAACAAAACCCGTTGCAGTAGAAAATGCTAATATAGGAGATGCATTGGCAATATATATCAAAAGCATAAAAGTAACCTCTATGGCTACCTCTTCCGGTGTAATGGCTCCTGAAGACACAAAGTATAAAAGCGACCCATTCGTAGACAGGTATTGCCCAAGCTGCGGAACAGAAAATCCGCCTACAAAATTAGTTGGAATAGGCGCAAACTCTGTAAGATGCGCAATCTGCGGGGCAGAAGTAAGTCCATTCAAATTTGCCAATGGTTACACAATGATGTTTGATAACGAATCCAATTTAGGCATTACCGTAAATCGAAGCAAAGCAGAGGAGTTAGCCCAAGATGCCGAAAATGTAATGAAATTACCGCATAATTCGGAACAGAATCCTATAGTAATCATGTGTCCTGCTGATATAGAGGGGATTGTAACGAGAATAAGACCATTCATAGGCAATATCGGCACAACTCCACCTATTAATATGCCGGATTCCCACAATGCAGGAGATTTTGGACAATTTTTAATTGGCGCATCTCATGAATATGCACTGACAAAAGAACAGTTAGAACTCAGAACAGATTCACATATGGATATAAATATTGTAAGAGAAGGAGCTATTCTTATCTGTCCCGTTAAGGTAGAAGGCGGCGGTATATTTATAGGAGATGTGCACGCTATGCAGGGAGACGGTGAAGTAGCCGGTCATACTACGGATGTATCTGCTGAAATAGAAATAACAGTTAAAGTAATAAAAGGTTTGTCGTTAGAAGGACCGATTATTTTCCCCATTGCCGAAGATTTGCCATTATTGGCGAAACCTTTCACAAAAAAAGATAAAGATAACATTTATAAACTCTCTAAAAAGTTCAATCAAATAATTCCGGAAATGCTGCCTATTCAATTTGTAGGCAGCGGTGCAAACCTTAATGATGCTTTTGATAATGCAGTGGAAAGAGCATCTAATATGCTTAATTATGAAAAAGAAAAAATACTTAACCTCGCAACAATTGCAGGAAGCGTTCAGATCGGGAGATTGCCCGGCATCATAAGACTCACAATAATGGCGGAAAAGGAGAAATTTGAAGATCTAAACCTATACGAAATTGCAAAAAAACAATATGGATAAAACAAATTAGATATAGTGCGTTAACTGCATCCAATGAAAAATCGGTACATATTGCCCTATTACGTAAATCCCGATACAAGCCGTTTATTTTAAAATCGCAACTCAACCAAGCCCGCTTTCATCATCATCCATAGAACCTTTATCTGCTAACATCCCAACCCTGATTGGCGACTGCAGTTGGCGCTATAAATTTTATTCCCCTTTCTGCTATGATCGTCTGTCGATTTCTCCCGGATTGGAGGACAAGTCCAAATATACGGCAAACAGGCAACTGCCGTGACTCAGACGGCACATCACGTCATTTCGTCAAGACAACTTTTTTTAAATTATATTCGCAGAAAATTGTTGCCGACAGATTTTGGAATGAACACTCCGGCTGCAGGAAAAAATCCCGGATACACATTTCCACCCGCTGTTTAGAACGAGGAACTGCTTCAGTTGTCGTATATCACGATTTTGTTTAATTATGTTTTAAACTTTTCCATTATTAGACCACTGCATAATAAGCAGATTCACTAACTTCTAATCTTATATACATTCTTACGATGTTGAATGCGGGTAATCAATATAATATCATCAATGATAGCGAAAATGACACGATAATTGCCAATTCGAAATTTCCGCAATCCGGCAAACTGTCCCTGAAGTTCAGGATAGCTGTCAGCATTCAATGCATTCAAAGCCGAATTGTTTTCCAGTTTATTAAAGATCCTGATAATCTCCTGCTTGTCAATCTTCTTCAGATCATTAGATACTGATTTTTTGAATGTTATTTTATACGTCAAGTTCGCGCTTCATCTCTTCTAATGATATCACCGGATCTGAAACATCCCGCAAACGATCAATCGCAATCTGAAGATCTACCTGATCCTTGAGATAAATATCCAATGCCTTTTGTATAAAATATGATTTGGGTCTTTCCGTGATTTTAGCAATCTCATTTAGATTTTTCGCTATGGCATCAGG
>CAJVZA010000044.1 GCA_913009315.1 uncultured Hippea sp. | reverse complement strand
TTCGACCTGTCTATCATCTCTCTTTTTACTATCTACTTATATCTCTTTTTCAACAATTTCATTCAATTCCTTTTCTTCTTTTATTTTTTTTTTAATGATACGGCGACCACCGAGATCTACACTCTTTCCCTACACGACGCTCTTCCGATCTAGCCCAAATGCGTGCATACGCCAACAACAGCAAGCACATTATTTTGCTTTGCAAGAAGAGGCTTAAAAATTTTATAGTTTATATCCTCTTGTGCTCGTCCGCCCCATTTTCCGGGAGTAAATCCTGCAGGAAATTTCATTATAAACAACGGCTTTTCCTTATATGGAATCACTGAAAGCTTAAACTCCTTGAGACCGCTTATGTCAATTTTTGCTATTGACTGCGCCAGAGCATTCTTATCCGGTGCTAAACTTGCAATAGCCGGATAAGCGGCTGAAACTGCTCCTATCCCGCCCACAACACATGTAGCTCTTCCAAGAAATTTTCTTCGGCTTAGTTTTTTCTCACCCATTTTGTGCCTCCTTTTAATTATTAGCTCACCTTACGTACTAAACGTAGCCTAAGCACCATAGCAGCGTATGAATGCAAGGTAAGCTATTAAATCGAACTGTATTTTTTCCACACCCACTTCCTAACGAGTTTTATATTAAAAAATCTTACGGCTAAATTCAGTTTCCAGCCGACCAATTCAGACAGTTTATATTGTATTCTCAGCAAATAGTTGTAATACTTTTCTTCGCTCAACGCCAGTTTTTCATATCTCTTTGCGCCCTGCTCAAATGAAAATGCACCGTCCAGTATTTTCTGAATTATTTCCCCGCACTCTATGCCGAAGTGAATGCTCCTTTTAATTCCTTCTCCCGTAAGTGGAAGAGTCTGACCTGCAGCACATCCAACCAGAAACAGATTTTTTACAACAGGTTTCTTTAAACAGTAACAAAAATGGTCGCCATGAATTTTACCAATCTTTAATCCATAGCCGCCGACAAATCTTTTCAAAGCAGGAAGTATCTTTGTGTCGCCGACATAACTGCCGACGCCAAATCTCGCCGTTTTCCCGCAGGGGAAAAGCCAGGCAATTCCATTTTTTATAATCTCAGGGTCTGCGAAGAACCTTAGTTTGTCGTCCTTGTACGGCAGCTCGGTTTCAATGCCGAAACTTAACATTTTTCTGTTTACATAATCCTTTTTCAGAGAAGATGCTAAAATCGCCCGCCACCCTGTGCAGTCAACAATAATGTCTGCCGCGAAACTGCCTTTGTCTGTAATGACAACAGAGTCCTCTACAGCCTTAACGTTTGCTTTTAAGATTTCTGCTCTGTTCTGCCTGGCAAACAGCTTACAGAATCTTTTATAATTAAACGTGCAATACTTCTCCAACAAAGAGATATCTATCTTCTTGTTCTTAATATGCAGCACGGCAGCAGTAAAGCTTTTTAGTATCGAATCTTCGCACCCTATCTCTTTTAGAATATTTATGCTTGTACCACATGCCGATGTTTGCTGAGCTCCTATCTCGTTCTTGTCGATCAACAGCACCTTGCCGCTGCCTATCCTGCTTGCAACTGATAATCCGGCGAAGCTTGCCCCTGCAATTATAACATCGTACTTTTTCATTTCATACACCTTACATTAGTCCATATACATCCATAAAAATTTCTCACGCATATCACCATACTATCATTTAATTCGGTTCTCGGATTCCCTGACAATGCCACGCTGATAAACTTTGCTCGGATTATTTATCTGCAGCCAGAACACCCTGTCGCCTTCAGTCCAAATATAATGATATTTACCGAGTCCGGCAACATAATATACCGTCAAATTTCCTATGTTGCTGTGCACAGGCTCACTAAACATTCCCGTCTTCCCGACCCTGCCCGTCATAGCCGCAAGAAGCGCTTTCGCAACATGACTATTTTCAGATTTCGATACCCAAAATTTGGCTTTGTTGCCCGAAGAACCTTCGTAGTCTGCGATGTAAGCGTTTTTCAAATGCATATCTATTCCGCCATGCAACCTTTGGACCGCCGATACGGCAGGCTTTCCTTCCTCGTATAAAACTATACTCATATCGCCCAGTTTTTTGGGAAAGATACCGTACCGGCTGTTTTGATCTGCCCGTACATGCAGAAATACGGCCAACACTATCACAATCACTATAAATATTGCCGGATACAATATGAGTTTATCTTTTTTCATAATTGTCCTCTACATTTCCATTATGTTTACGGGCATCTCGAGTCCTGAATTAATCTCTCCTGCCGCACCGGGTTTTTTGCGAATATTGATTTTTACATAAGAGAAGAGCCTGAGTCGAATTCCAAAGCCGATAACCGGAATTAAAATCCAATACCATAAATTTGCGAGCTCTTTTATAGCTTGACCCGGATAACCAGCCGGAGAGAGAATTCTAAAATATACTACCAATAATTCCATCAATTCGGATACATCAACCATCATCGACTTACGCATCTTTCGAAACTCCTGCACTTTTATTCCTGTATCTCATGTAGAAACAGGACGAGAAGCTGTCTCTATATGAGAATTGCAGTTAAAATTCTTACCTTGAAAAGACTATCTGATGAGGCTCACCATCGACAGCAATTTTTTTCAAAATTTTTCCTGAAAGTACGTTAAGAACATAGATTTTATCTGATGCTCTTGAGCTTACATACATTTTATTTTTAGAAGGACCCAGCGCTATATGGCCCGGTTCGGGAATTATGATTTTCTTCACAATCTTTAACGATGACGGATTGATCATATAAACAGTGTTATCTCTGCGGTTAGATACAAAAATTGTTCCGTCGGAAGACACACCGATTCCATGAGGATCGTTTCCTACTTCTATTTTGGCCACTCTTTTTCTCTCTGCTATATCAACAACCGATACTGTTTTGCTCATGGCATCGGTAGTATAAACTTTTTTGCCATCCGGAGAAAATGCAATATGACTTGGTCCGCGCCCGACCTTGATCGTAGCCACATTTTTGCCTCGGAGGGTAAGCATCGACAGTGTTCCGGCTCTTTTATTTGTTACATAGATATATTTGTCATTAGGCCCAACCGCAACATAATATGGAAGCCGACCTGTTTTTATCTGCGCTATTATTTTGTTTGCATCGGTATTTATTATAAGCAGTTTTCCTGCCATTGTTGCCGTAGCATAAAGATAACGACCATTTTTGCTGATAGCAAGGTGATGCGTGCGCATATTGACCGGAATTTCAGCAACTCTCTTTTTTGTTAAAATATCGGTAACCAGAATCTTGTTAGCTTTTAACTTTTTAAGTTGTCCGGTATAGATGTATTTACCATTAGGTGATACCGCTACTCCATGTGAGATACCTTTTATATTGATATAGTCTGTCACGGTTCCGGTTTTCAAATCAATTTTGGCGACTTTGTTATCCTGACCCAGCGTCACAAAAAGATACCCTGCTTTTCCCATAACTGCGGCTTTACTTTCATTAGTCACAAAAAATAAACCTGATAAAATCATCAAACACGCAGCAATAATTGTTGTTGCCCGCTTCACTCTTTTGCTTCCTGTTTTCATTTTTTCTCCTTTATCACTGATGTCTTCCAACTCACTTTGCACTGCCTGCACTTAAAGAGCTTTTTCTATATATCTCATAACCTGCTTAAGCTCTTCAAGTTTCTCATCGACATTATCCTCTTCAATCGCCTTTCTGACGCATGTCTCCATATGTCTATTTATAATAGATGTGTTGGCCTTTTTTAACAACGAAATCGCCGCCAGCAGCTGCGTTGAGATATCAATACAGTAACGGTCATCCTCTATCATCTTTATAACCGCACTTATCTGACCGCGGGCAGTCCTCAGCAATCTTAACGAAGGCTCATGCTTATGCAGGAATTTTTGCGTTTTCTCAGCAGTTATATCAATCTTTGTCGTATCGCAGCATTCTTTCATTTTACTCTCTTTAAATTATCCAAGACCATCAATTTGCCGTACATTCCATTGGATGCATGTCCCATTATCTGACATATATAATAAAACGTTCCGGTACGGGAAGCTGTGAAGCTGTTTGATATTATCGGATATTTGTTATTTGAAGCTTCGGGAACGGGACTGACAAAGGAATCCGCAAATGCTTCTCCAATCATCATAGACATATAAGGATAGGGAGGTCGACTGTTTACAACAGCTATATTGTGATACATGTCATCATCCTCATTCACAAATCGTATTGTAATCTTTGCATCCTTACGAACTATTATCGTAGGATTTATAAGACCGTAAACACCGAAAGCATACATATCCGCAGCGTTCTTCGGACTTGCGATTATCGGTATCGACACACTCTGTCCGTAAAATTCAATGCTGTTGTCGGATTTGTTTATTTTGACACCGGTCTTCGGCGGCACATACATCTTATCAAGCGCATTCTTATCTATAGTAGCAAAATTTCTGCCATAGCGCTCGTAATCGAATCGGTTGGATGTTATCCCAAAAGTATAAACCAGCATACCAAAACCTGCAGCGGCAAGAATTATTCCTGCCGCCAGGGTTTTCAGAGATCTTTTTTGTATCATATTGTTTGCCTCAATACCCGAGATCCTTCTTCATATTTTCAAATGTTTGTTTGTCGATCTCTCCATTGGCATATCTTTTTTTTAAGATTCCCAGCGAGTTATCACTGTCTATATATCTCTGCTGCTGATTGTTCGCCTGAGGCAGAATCCATCTTATAATGTATACCACACCAACAATCAACAGTACAAATCCAAGGAAACCTATTATCATCATGCCGATACCTCCAAACCATCCTCCGCCCATCATTCCCCATGGTCCTCCGCCATACATCATTTATATTCTCCTATCTAATATTAACAACAATGAGAACTTTTGGTTTGTCCGGCGTATTTTCCAGGATCTTCGCTAAACTTATCGGCGCAGCCTTTGCAGCAGAAATAGTAGTCGGTTCCTTCGTAATTAACAGACGCATTTGCTCCTTCAGCTGTTACACTCATACCGCACACCGGATCAGTCGTTGCACCTTTCATTTTTTCCATTCCTTTCATCTCTCTGTCCTCCTTAAAATTTGTTATAATTGCAGTTTTAACAGCATCCGCCGCCCATCATTCCCCAGGGTCATCCGCCGTACATCATTTTAATATTTTTCTATCTAATATTAACAACAATGAGAACTCTTGGTTTGTTCAGCGTATTTTCCAGGATCTTCGCTAAACTTATCAGCGCAGTCTTTGCAGCAGAAATAATAGTCGGTTCCGTTATAGTTAACAGATGCACTTGCTCCTTCAGTTGTTACACTCATGCCGCACACCGGATCAGTCGTTGTACCTTTCATTTTTTCCATTCCTTTCATCTCTCTGTCCTCCTTAAAATTTGTTATAATTGCAGTTCTAACAGCATCCGCCGCGACGTCTTCCATGCTTTTTCGTGCTGCCCATGCTGCCCATGCCGCTCATGCTCATGTTTTGAGAATTGTTGGATTGCTTAATATATTTTTCCGGACTTCCGTTAAATTTATCAATACAGCTTTGAGAGCAGAAATAATACTTCTCTCCGTTATAATTCGTAGATGCTTTTGCGTCATCGGGCAGTATCCACATGCTGCAAACAGGGTCTCTGTATTTAATGCTGCTCGCCCCTTTCGATTCTTTGTTTCCTTCAGAACTTTTGTTCATCATTGTTTTGTTTGTCTGCACCCGTTCATCTTTCATAAATAACAATCCGCTTATACTACTTAATATTCCCATAAAAACCTCCGAAAATAAACTATATCTTTATTTCAATCCCCCCCCTATTGGGGGGATACCCTATAAAGAAAAGATACTGCCTCAACATCATAAGTCAAGGAAAAGTTTTTATAATCAGCGCCTCGATCGGAAGATATCTGGAAGGATCGCGCCAGTTGTCCGGACCTATAACCTTTCTAAAAACTATGCCCCTTTTGTCTATAATATATGTTTCAGGGACGCCGGTCGTTTTGTATCTGTTTTTCACCTTTCCTTTGGTATCGAGTGGAACCGGAAATGACAAATTGAGCTTTTTCATATACTTAAATACAATGTCGGGAACAGCTACCGTATCCACATTAACAGCCCACATTACAAACTTACCCGGATATTTTTTCATAAGTCTGTTATAAAGCCATTGCATTGCCGGCATCTCCTCTTTGCATGCCGGACACCATGTTGCCCAAAAGTTTATAAACACTACTTTGCCTCGTTCTTTTGCAAGATCAACCTTTCCGCCGCCAAGCAGCGGAAGAACAAATTCAGGTGCTCTATCACCTTCTACTACCGGTTTATACTCACCATCGGTATTTCTGTTTACGACCACATATGCAACCACGGCGGCAACAAACAAAACGGCCAACAATTTACTTAGAATCCCTTTAATATTTTTCTTGTTCATAATATGCTCCTTTTCATTGAGCCGTTTCCGAATACGCGTGAAGCCCCGGCAGGATGAATGCAACCCCCCAATACAAGAATGCCATCGAGAGGAATCCCGCTATGGAAAGAAGCGCCGCTTTTTTGCCTTTCCACCCCCTTGCTACTCTTGCATGAAGATAAGCGGCATAGATTAACCATGTTATAAGCGACCAGGTTTCCTTTGGATCCCAGCTCCAATAGGACCCCCAAGTAATATTTGCCCATACTCCGCCGGTTACTATACCAATAGTTAAAAAGGGCAACCCCCACCATGCGATAGCTTTATAGCTCAGATTATCCAGAGATGAAACATCCGGAACAGCTTCGAAAACAGCAACATTGCTCCATTTAGATTTTGCAAGATACAAAAGAGCTGCTATAAAAGAAATTGCAAACGCTGCATATCCGATAAATGACGTCGAAACATGCACCTCAAGCCAATAAGACTGCAGAACAGGGTTAAGATATGCATATACTTTATATCTGAATGGTAAAAGATTTGTTACAAAAAAGCTTATGACTATCAAAAACGACACAAATACCCCTACCGATTTGGTTTTATAACGAAATTCAAGCCACAGATAGGCTGCTGCAACTAACGCTGTGAAAAAAACCATCGATTCATATAGGTTGCTGAACGGAACATGGTGTATTTCAATCGCTCTTACTATTAGTGTTGCAACATTGGATAAAAATCCTATAAAAAACAGAAGCGTTCCGGTATATCCGAACCATTCCTTCTTAAACAAAAAATAGATCAGATAAGATATTGCAGCGGCTATATAAAATCCAAATGTCATATCAAAAAATAAAAGCGATAATATCATGTTTCCTCCTCTATGCGATTCTTGATTTCCCTGCTGATTCTTTCAAATTCTTTGACAAACGAATCTTTATGCTTATATGAAGTGCCGGATACAACAAGTTTTTTTGTATCGTTATCGACAGCTATATGGATTCTTCTATAATAAAGATAAAACGATAATATAAAACCGATTATCATAATTATAGATCCAAGCCAAATCAAATTTGCACCCGGATTGTATGCATATCGAAAATTAACAAAGTAAATAGGATTAATTGAATAAGCGACAACCGCCATATCTCCTTTAAATTCATTAATTGAATCACCGGGATATTTTATAAACTCCCAATTAAAAGGATTTGAAGCCCCTCTAACCTGTATTCTAACAGCAGGATTATTATACTCGATTGATTTTGTGGTAATACGCCCGCTAACTCTGTCGAAATAAAAATCGGGCACAAAACCTACAACCCTTACACTGTATGGGCCTATTTTAGTCCATCTGTTCCATTTGGCCGTTACAGAATTTCCTACAACCTTCTGCGTTTTTTTGTCATAAAGCAGCAAAACGACACTTTTAACTCTGTCGTACGATTTTTCATGATATTCATGAAAAAATCTGAAGCCTCCGTAATCCAGTTTATTGTCATGATTGAGCAGCTGCTTGTACACAACTTTGCCGTTTTTTATAAAAGAGATCATCGTGTTATACTGTTTATAACTGCCATCAGGCCAGTAATCTATCCAGAAACGATCAAGCTTCATAACAGTATTGATTTCGGGTATTTTCTTGCTGTATCCGGCATCGATGGTAATAAAATTTTTGTACGAATAGAGAGCTCCTATAAGTCCTCCGAATAAAATAATCAGTATGGACAGATGAACAACAACCATACCGAATCTGCTTAGTATCCCTTTGTGGGCAAATAACGACCCGTCCGCAAGCTTATAAATCTTATAATGATGAGATTTCAGTATGTCTGATGATTGCATTATTGCATCATATCGATTTCCCGCAGAGACACTCTCGCTGAATTTCGGATTGATGTGAAATTTTTTCGGGACGGTAACACTTCTGACAATGAATGGTATTTTCAGCAATGTTGCATATACAAGATTTATGACTAAGAGAATGGTTGGGACAACCATCCACAGCGATCCGTATATCTTGTTGATTGACAACTTTATAATCCATCCGGCGGCGGCTGCTCCATACAGCTTGTCATAATACTGAGGCAGCTTACCCTGCTCAACGACAGTACCAATGATCGCAATCACCGCTATTATAAGCAAGAGTACAATTCCTAATCTTATTGATGAAAACAAGTCTTTCAAAAATTTTGCGATAACTCTTATTGCATTCATCGTTAATCCGCCTTCTTGATTCGTTTAAAATAATTTTCTGCTGTTAGTACAATAAATAAAACTTCTTTTTTTGGCATAAAATACCCCTCGATCATATTGAGTAACAAAGTTACCTGATAAAGTGAGCAAATTTTGTTCCCATATAATTTTACAAAATGATATAGCCGCTGCACAATAAGCAGATTCACAGAAGTCAAAGAAAGGGTGAGATTTAGAAATTAAAATTTGAGGTACTAAACCGGTTAGTTAAGGGCACTTCTGTTAATCCGTAAACGATCATCCTGAGTCCCAAATTCACCTCCTCTGCGTTGCAAATTTTGGCAATAGCTCTTGTTATTACCTGCAATTTGCGCCTTGATGAGACTAATTTGGACTCTCAATCTAAAACGCTTAGAATTAACAGAAGCACCCTATAGAATTTAATTTCCTGAAGATTGCCTTGTCTATAGAAAACCTCATAAAAAGCTGTGCATTTGTTTATTGTGCAGTGGTCTCATAATGCAAAATATACGATAGGATTGTCGAAATACCGACGCTTTTGTCGGTTGACCATATGTAATCCGTATCCACAAGACCAAGTATGCGAAAAAATATAATATGCTATCGATACTTGAAAGAAAGCATGCCAACATCCACCGTTTCGAACAGATTTCCTAAAATAAAAACAAAAAGGAGAAAGTTTATCTACGAAGGAAAATAGTATAATTTTTATAAAAATTCTAAGGGCGGCTTGCAGCAAAGAAAGGCAGATGATTAGTATGCTAATGAGACCACTGCACAATAAACAGCTGTGCATTTGTTTATTGTGCAGTGGTCTCATAATGTAAACAGCAGATCGTTACCTGCATACAAGACACGGCAATATGCCTGATGGAGCATACGGAAAATAGAGAAACCCGGAGAAGCTGCATACTCCATCTACACTTGTCGGAATATTACCTGGATTCGCGTTTTAATATCGTTTCGATAGAAGATTTATCAACCCCGACAACGCGATAGCCGTCAATAAATAGTGTCGGCGTTCCTCTAACATTAAATTTTTTTCCTTCAGCTATATCTTTGTCTATTATCTCTTTTACTTCTTTCGATTTTATAAGATTTCTTATTCTCTTGCTTTGCTTTTCAAGATCGTTGTCCTTTAGTATTCCGTTTATTATGTTTTTGTTATTTTCACTGTCGCTAAATTTTCTGTGCTTAAACAGATAGCCGCTCAACTTTTTACCGGTTGCTATTCTGACCGCTTCATATATCTCCGCAACTATCATCCCTTTTTTGTGAACCACGAAATGCTTATCGTATATTGCAACATCATATTTTTCGGGCAGATTAACAAGATACGGCCATAAACGTTTGCAATACATGCACTCGTAATCACTAAACATTATAATCTTTATTTTGGCGTCCTTTTTCCCCAGTATTCTGTTGTACTCTCCGTAACTGAAATTAGACAAAGGCACCTTATTTCGAACCGTCTCATTCCTTTTAAGCAGGTTATGACCGTCTTTTACACTGAAAAGCGCAGGTATAATAAGTTTTCCGTTTGTCAGATAAACCCTTCTCGTGCTTTTTATCATTACAACCACTTTTCTGAATCCTAAAAGGTTATAAGGCTCATCTTTTATCAGCTTGACCTTGATCGATGGATCTCTTTTATCTAAAAGCAATTGAAAGTCGTTGACAAATTCTGTCGCCGCTCTGCTTGCCGCATAACTGCTGCTGCTAATTATCAAAAATAAAGCCGCAAAAACAAAGACCTTTCCAAATCTACCGATTGTTCTCATTTATTCCTCCAATTTTTTATTTCGTTTCAAGAGACGCTCATTTTTTCTTCCAACTTTAAATTTAATCTTGTATAAATCAGTGTTATTCAGGTTTATTTTCCGATATCCTACCACGATACCATCAATAACAAGTTATCAATATGACGGCAAATATCATCGGAAAATTTTCGGGAAGCCTGCTAAATCTTTACCTTTCTCAGTCGCAGCGCATTGGTTATTACTGTAACGGAGCTGAAACTCATCGCTACAGCCGCAAAAATAGGACTCAGCAAAATTCCAAAAAACGGATAAAGAACTCCGGCAGCAACCGGAACTCCAAGAGAATTATAAGCCAATGCCCAAAAAAGATTCTGCTTAATATTTCTCATTGTTGCCCAGCTCAACCGACGCGCTCTCAAAATACCTCTCAGATCGCCCTTTACGAGTGTTACACTGGCACTTTCCATTGCCACATCGGTGCCTGTTCCCATCGCAATGCCAACATCAGCCGCTGCCAAAGCCGGAGCATCATTGATGCCGTCACCAGCCATTGCCACCACTTTTCCTTCTCCCTGAAGCCTCTTTACGGCATCCGCTTTTTGGTCAGGCAGAACCTCCGCTATTACCTCATCGATTGCAAGTTTGTCTGCCACAGCCTTAGCTGTTATTTTGCTGTCTCCGGTAAGCATAACAATACGAAGCCCTTCTTTGCGCAATTCCTTTATTGCTTCGGCGGTTGTTTTCTTTATAGGGTCGGCAACACCAATCAATCCTGCAGGTTTATTATCCACACTTATATAGATCACGGTCTGGCCTTCGGACTTCATTTTATTTGCCTTATCAATCAAAGTAGATAAATCCATTCCTTTTTTTTCGAATAATCTGATATTTCCAAAAGCGACATCGCGCCCTCCAACCTTCCCGACTACTCCTTTTCCCGTTACCGCATCAAAATTATCAACCTTTATAATATCTATTCCTCTCTCTTCGGCTCCTTTTAATATTGCCGCTGCAAGAGGATGCTCGCTTGCCTGCTCAAGACTTGCGGCATATTTAATGACATCGTTCTCGCTAAATCCATTGATCGTATAGATACCGGCAATCTTCGGTTTTCCTTCCGTAATTGTTCCTGTTTTATCCACAACAATGGTGTCAACCTTTTTCAGCACTTCAATAGCCTCTGCATTTTTGAAAAGAACTCCCATAGAAGCCCCTCTGCCTGTTGCCACCATAATAGACATCGGCGTTGCAAGTCCGAAGGCACATGGACATGCAATAATAAGAACTGCCACCGCATTGATCATCGCATATATCAATGCTGGCGTCGGACCGAACAATGCCCACACGACAAAAGTCACAACGGCTACAGTCAGCACCGCCTCAACAAAATGAGAAGCAACAATGTCTGCAAGTTTCTGAATAGGAGCCCTGCTCCTCTGAGCTTCCGCCACCATCTGAACTATCTGAGACAACATGGAATCGGCGCCGACCCTTTCCGCTTTAATAATCATTGTACCTGTCCCGTTAACCGTGGCACCTATGACCTTATCGTCCTTTGTCTTTTCAACAGGTATAGGTTCACCCGTCAGCATAGATTCATCGACTACGCTTGAGCCGTCCACTACAACACCGTCAACAGGAATTTTTTCACCCGGTCTGATTCTGAGCAGATATCCCGACTCAACATCTTCAATAGGAATATCCTGCTCTTTACCATCTATTACACGTCTTGCGGTTTTGGGTGCAAGTCCCAACAGAGCCTTGATCGCGGCGCCTGTTTTGCCTCGCGCCCTTAGTTCCATAACCTGCCCCAGCAAAACAAGGGCGACAATAACCGAAGCCGTTTCGAAATAGACTCCTACCTCTCCGGTACCGGTTCTGAATTCACCTAGAAAAATATCCGGGAAAAACAGAGCTACAACGCTATAAAGATATGCGACTCCCACACCGCTTCCAATCAGTGTAAACATATTTAGATTCCAATGTCTGATCGATTGCCAGAAAAGTACAAAAAACGGCCATCCTCCCCAAAGCACAACAGGCGTGGCAAGAATAAATTCACCCCATTTCAGCCATGTCAGAACCTCCGGAGAAGCCGAGGCAAGGATTGAGGAGATGCCCGGAATAAGTCTGCCCATTGCCATAATAAGAACGGGTATTGTAAGAACAGCGCTTATTTTAAATCTGCGGGTCATATTGATAAGCTCCGGATTCTCCTCTTCTTCGGCACTGACGGTTTTTGATTCAAGTGCCATGCCGCATTTAGGACAACTGCCCGGCTTATCCTGAACAATTTCCGGATGCATAGGGCAGGTCCATTCGGTTTTTGCAGCAGACAGCTTAGGAACAAGAGGCTCGAGCGCCATGCCGCATTTAGGACACGAACCGGGACCCTTCTGCCTTATTTCCGGATGCATAGGGCAGGTATAGGTTTCTTTCGACAAAACTTTAGCGGCAGGAGCGGTGCCGATATCACAGACTTCACAGGAATCGTCAACCGGTTCTTTTTTAACAAGAAACGATTCCGCATCCTTTACAAATCTGTCATGGCAGTTGGCTGCACAAAAATAGTATTTTTTACCTTTGTATATCTCACTTGCCGCCGCATCGGATTCTTCGATGCTCATACCGCATACAGGATCTACAACTTTCATATTATCCCTCCATTTATTAGATATTATCCCCCCATGAGGGGGGTCTTAAAAAGAATAACCCTTTCTTCTAATAAATCAAGGCTGTTTCAAACAAATTGTTTTATTTCAAAAAAACAGTTCCGATGCAAAAAATTCTGTTTCTGCAGCTCTAATCTTTTGCAATAAGGCTTTCGATGGGCTGATAATTGACGGGGTTGTACCAATCCCTCGGCCCTATAACTTTAATGGCAACTACGCCCCTCTTATCTACAACATAGGTCTCGGGAACTCCGGTTGTTTTGTACATCTCCTTAACTCTGCCCTTTGTATCCAAAAGAACAGGAAATGATAGTCCATTGTCTTTCATATATTTAATTACAATATCAGGCACGTCTGAAGAATCGATAGAAATAGCATACATTCTGAATTTATCAGGATATTTTTTCATAAGTTTGTTATACATCCATTGCATCGATGCCATCTCCTCTTTGCATGCAGTGCACCATGTTGCCCAAAAGTTCAGAAAAACAACTTTGCCTCTTTCCTTTGCCAGATCGATTTTTCCTCCACTTAACAGAGGCAAAACAAATGTGGGTGCTTTATCGCCGACCACTATAGGCCTGTAATCACTTTTAGAGTTAAGTACAATATACGCAATTACAGCTGTCGCGATTAAAGAAATTACAGCAATCTTCACTATAGAATTTCTGTCTGTCATTATGCTCTCCCGTAGGAATGAAGTCCGGGAAGAACAAATGAGACCCCCCAATACAGGAATGCCATAGAAAGAAATCCCGCAATCGCCAGAATCGCCGCCTTTTTGTCCTTCCAGCCTCTTGTTATCCTGGCATGAAGATAAGCAGCATAAATCAACCATGTAATGAGCGACCATGTCTCTTTAGGATCCCAGCTCCAGTAGGAACCCCATGTATAATTCGCCCACACTGCACCCGTTACTATGCCTACAGTTAAAAACGGCATCCCCCATGCAATAGATTTATAGCTCAAATTATCAAGAACCGGAGCGTCCGGCAAATACTTTAACATGAGACCGTTGCGCCATTCCGATTTTGCAAGATATAAAACAGCCGCTATAAAAGAAATTGCAAAGGCTGAATAGCCTACAAACATAGTTGCAACATGAATTTCAAGCCAGTACGACTGTAAAGCCGGATTAAGATTCTCGTATACCTTCATTCTGAACGGCAGAAGATTTGTTACAAAAAAACTCAGGGAAAGAAAAACGGATAAGAACACTCCGAACATTTTAGTTTTATAACGAAATTCAAGAATAAGATAAATCAAGGCAACAATTGCAGAAAAGAATATCATAGATTCATATAAATTGCTGAACGGTGCATGATGAACCTCAATAGTTCTTGCTGCAAGCGTGGCAATATTCGACAGAAAACCTAAAAAGAATAAAAGCGTAGAATTGTATCCTATCCACTCCTTTCTAAACAAAGAGTAGGCGGCATAAGATATGGCGGCAGCCACATAAAATCCGAAGGTTACATCAAAGAACATCAGTGAAAATATCATTTTTCCTCCACCTTTTTAAGCGCATTGCAAATTTTCTTAAACTCTTTGGCGAAAAGATCTTTTTGTTTATATGAAACGCCTGCAACCAAAAGAGATTTCTCATCATCATCAAAAGTTATATAGATTCTTCTGTAGTACATGAAAAACGACATAATAAATCCTATCACCATTATTATAGATCCAAACCAAATCCAGTTTGCACCGGGATTCTTTGCATACTGCAAACCGGTATAATAGATGGGGGTAATTGAGGAAACAATGACTGCATCTTTGCCTGTAAAACTTCTCAGCGTAAAACCGGGGTATTTGAGAAATTCCCAGATAAACGGAGGGGTTGCTTTCGGGCCTTTAACCTGAAGTCTTACCGCAGGGTTATTATATTCAAGTGATTTTGAAGTAACATATCCCTTTTTGGCATCAAAATAAAAATCAGGTACAAAATCAACGATTTTTATATCATACGGCCCTATAGTGCGCCACTTGTTCCATTGAACAACTATAGGTTCTCCTATGACATTTTTCTTTTGCCTGTCATAAAGAACCACAACGGCCTCTTTTATTTTATCATACGATTTCCCGTATCCGGCCTGAAAAAATCGCATACCGGCATAATCCATAGGATGATTGACATCTATTGTTTGAGTATGCACAACCTTGTCGTTTTTTATGATAGACAATTTACTGTTATACTGTTTAATGCTTCCATCCGGCCAGTAATTCATCCAGAACCTGTCAACCTTTATGGAAGCATTAATTTCAGGAACCAGCTCGGTGTCTCCGGAATCAATGGCTATATAATTTTTATATCCGTAAATCGCCCCGAGCAGCGCTCCGAACAAAACAATCAGTATAGACAGATGCACCACAACTGCGCCAAACCTGCTTACTACACCTTTATGCGCAAATAACGACCCATCCTCAAGAGTATAGATTTTATAATGATAAGATTTCAATATAGTTGAGGAATTTTCTATGGCGACATCTTTGTCTTTTATCAAAAATTTATCATTAATTTTGGAATTATGATGGAATTGCTTCGGCAGAGCAACGCTCTTAATCATGACCGGAAGCCTTGACAATGTGGCATATATAAGATTTACAATAAGAAGAGACGTAGGAATAATCATCCAGAGTGATCCGAATATTTTATCGATCGACAATCTTATAATCCATCCCGCTGTCGCCGATCCATATAAATCATAGTAATATTGGATCGGTTTTCCCTGTTCAACGAGCGTTCCCGCTATAGCAACTATCACTATTACAAGAAGAAGAAAAATTCCAAGTTTTGTTGACGAAAACAGATTTTTTACAAACTTAACTATATGTTTAACAATATCTAACAGCATTTTACCGGTCGTCCTATTTAATCTGCTCTAAATAACGCCCTGCAGCAAGACCTACAGCCGTTTGAGGACCCAGTTTAATGGCATGTCTAAATGCAGCAGCAGCTTTATCGGTATCTATGCTTTTTTCAATAAATCCATAGGTAAGCCAAATCTGCTGACTTGACGGTACTTTTTTTGCGACATCGGAAATTATCTTTACGGCACGGTCTGTCTTTCCGGCATAAAAAAAAGATAGCGCAAGATCATTGGCAGCTATAATGTTCTTTGGGTCCCGCATATATGCAAGTTTATAATAGATGGAGGCATCTATAAACTCATTTTTATTGAAATACCATTCACCGAGCTTAAAATAATCACCTGGTTCAAACTCGGGCGAAAGGTATGCCGGCATGGTACCGTTGGCCATTCTCATAGGCTCCCTGCCTGTTATACGAGCATGAACATACAGAATTACCTTCCATCTGTCTTTATATGAAAGCGATTTTTTAAATGACGGCATCGCAGTTCCTGATTTTCCCCGCGTAACAAACCAGATATAATCGGCATTTACATGATGAAGTCCATGCATTGCGAGGGGATGATCTGTTTTATAACCCCGCCGGCCATGACAAGATGCGCAATTCTTTTGAAATATTATTTTTCCCTCGCTAATGGCTTTTTCCGTAATTTTAAAAGGCGGCTCAACCCCTGCAAATTCCCATGCAGCACGCTTAATCGGCACAGGATCATCTTTTGTAGGCGCACTCATAGAAAGCGAGGAAACAATCTTGTCCCTTTTAAATTCTATCACCAGAATTACTATCGAAATGATTATCAAAATACCGACTATTTTAATAAAAAAAGTCGTCCTCTTTTTTTTCATAACTCCGCTCCTTAAATAACAAAATCGCTATAGATAATACAAAAAAACCCTCTTTGTTTACAAGGGGAATACTTAGCAAATTTCATTCTAAAAATGATAATTGAATAATAACAGTATAGTTCCGTTCGCTCACAAAAACTATTAAATAACCACGCAAAAAAATAGCCGACGGAATTGTCGATATGCAGGAAATTTTGTCGAATAATATAATGAGACCACTACACAGTAAACAGATTCACAGAAGTCAAAGAAAGGGTGAGATTTAGAAATTAAAATTTGAGGTACTAACCGGTTAGTTTGAGAATTTTAATTTCCTGAAGATTGCCCTTTATTTGACTTCCCTGCGGG
>CAJVZA010000043.1 GCA_913009315.1 uncultured Hippea sp. | reverse complement strand
AAGGTAACTCAATGAGAGAAAAAATAGGTGTGATCCCTTTTCTACCTTTTTCCCTCCCAGAGGTTTCGTTAGGTTTCCATTTATTTTTGTTGTTTCTGATGCTTTAGTTTTGCCTGTGCCGCTGCCAAGCGGGCAATTGGTACCCGGTACGGCGAGCAACTGACATAGTTCATACCCAATTCATCACAAAGCTCGATGGATTGCGGATTGCCGCCATGCTCGCCGCAGATCCCAATTTTCAATTTGGGGCGAGTCTTTCGGCCTTTTTCCACACCAATACCCATTAATTGTCCTACACCATCTCTGTCGATACTTTGAAATGGATCCACCCTGCAAAAACCTCGTTCTACGTAAAGCGGCAGAAATTTTCCGGCATCATCACGGCTCATGCCAAGTGTCATCTGGGTCAGGTCGTTTGTTCCAAATGAAAAGAATTCCGCCGTTTCCGCAATTTCATCCGCCGTCAAAGCCGCGCGTGGAACTTCGATCATCGTACCCACTTTGTATTCGAACTGAATATGAGTTTTCTTTTGAACCTCTTCGGCAACGCGACGAATAATTTGTTCCTGATCGTCCAATTCCGCCTTGAAGCCGACCAGCGGTACCATGACCTCGGGAATAACATTCACACCCTTCCTGATAAGATTCGCAACTGCGGTAAAAATAGCCCATGACTGCATTTCGGTAATTTCAGGATGAACTATTCCCAGTCGGCAGCCCCGATGTCCCAACATTGGATTGACTTCCTTTAGCTGCCGTCCTTTTAGCATTAATTCTTCCATCGGAATACCAATGCGTCCGGACAACTCTTCGTATTCTTCATTCGTATGCGGTAAAAATTCATGCAGTGGCGGGTCGAGCAGACGTATGGTGACCGGCAGTCCTTCCATTTCTTTGAAGATGTCTTCAAAGTCCTTCTGCTGCATAGGACGAATTTTGTCCAAAGCCTTTTTGCGACCTTCCGAATCAGAGGCAAAAATCATTTCCCGAACGGCCAGAATTCGATCACCCTCAAAAAACATGTGTTCAGTGCGACACAATCCGATTCCTTCTGCACCGAATTTACGAGCCGTCCGCGAATCATGGGGCGTGTCGGAATTGGTGCGGATTCCAAGTCGGCGAATCTCATCTGCCCAAGCCATGAGTTTATCATAGTAAAAGTATATTGAAGTCTCTTCCGGTTTTATCTGACCCAAAACAACAGCCGTAATTTCGGAGGGACTGTTTGATACAGAACCTACATAAATTTCGCCTACACTGCCATCGATGGAAATTTCATCCCCTTCTTTTAATGTAATCCCATTGGATACCATCAGATGATTGTGATAATCGATTTCGATCTTTTCGGCACCGGCAATGCATGGCTTGCCAATTCCGCGTGCCACTACCGCCGCATGAGAAGTTGCTCCGCCCCGAGAGGTCAAAATACCCTTTGCAGCTACCATCCCGTGAAAATCGTCAGGGGAAGTTTCTGTCCGAACCAGAATAACGGATTTTCCTTCCTTAGCCCATGCCACCGCCTTATCCGGGTCGAAGACAATCACGCCGCTGGCGGCGCCCGGAGATGCATTGATACCCACACCAAACAGTCTCTTTTTTGCCTTTGGATCAAAACGTTTATGAAGCAATTGATCCAATTGATCCGGCTCGATACGCATGATAGCTTCTTCCCGTGAGATCAAACCCTCTTCGACCATATCCACAGCAATGCGAATGGCGGCCATAGCCGTACGTTTTCCGGTGCGCGTTTGCAGCATCCAGAGCTTGCCTTTTTGAATCGTAAATTCCATGTCCTGCATATCACGATAATGCTTTTCCAATTTCTTGTAAATGGCTTCCAGATCTTTGTAAGCTTCCGGCAGTTCTTCTTCAAGTGTGATTTGGTCTTCGCTGGTACGGCCGGCTTTGCTAATAGGTTGAGGTGTCCTGATGCCGGCAACCACATCCTCACCCTGTGCATTCTTTAAAAATTCACCGAAAAATCGTTTTTCACCGGTGCCTGGATCACGCGTAAAAGCTACGCCTGTAGCAGAATCGTCCCCCATATTTCCAAAAACCATAGTCACAATATTGACAGCTGTTCCCCAATCATCCGAAATTTTGTTGACGCGGCGGTAATCTGCAGCTCGTTTCGTATTCCATGAACGAAAGACAGCCATAATGGAATCGGTCAATTGTTCCCAGGGATCCTGCGAAAATGCCTTACCGGTTTGTTTTTTAAAAATTTGCTTAAATTTTTTGATCAGATCCGTTAAATCTTCAGCTCTCAGATCGTTATCATAGACTGCATTCGCTTCTTCCTTCTTTTTCTCTAATTCTTTTTCAAAATGTATTCCGTTGATTCCATAAACAACGTTTCCAAACATTTGAATAAAACGACGATAGGAATCGTAGGCAAATCTTGGATTATCGGTTTCTTCCGCCAATCCGATAACTGATTTATCATTTAACCCGAGATTTAAAACCGTATCCATCATTCCAGGCATAGAAACGCGAGCACCCGAACGCACGGAGACAAGTAATGGGTTTTTGGAATCTCCTAATTTGCGAACCATATCCTTTTCTATGCGCATAATGCCTTCCCGAACTTGATTCATTAAACCATCGGGCAGTTTACTTAATTTGAAATATTCAACACACGCCGCCGTAGAAATGGTAAATCCCGGAGGAACCGGAATCCCTATGCGGCTCATCTCCGCCAGATTGGCTCCTTTTCCGCCGAGAAGATTTCGCATTTCGGCACTCCCTTCTGTTCCCTGCGGGCCAAAGTAATAGACATATTTTTTCATTTTACAACTCCCTGCTAAAAATTTTGGTATACAGCTTCTTTCTCGATTTCTTGTCCAATTCAGTTTCTTAAAATAGAATCAACTTAATGAGAATTGCCCTTAAAAAATAGAACAGAAAAGGGAAATCCACCGGGGAGCAGGCTCTCAACATTCGACATTTCCCTCCTCTTTTAATACTTTTGTTATTTTGCTGCCTGCCTCAGAAACATTTTATCTTTTTTTATTTTATTTTCAAATCTCTCAACATATTAAAAACTTCAATTTGAAATATTTTTTGCACTAATTGTCTTTAAATATTTTGCTTCATCAAATTTTTTACCGGCAATAGACAATGCGTGAATAATGATAGACAAAAATTTTGACATGTTTGCTTGTTGTTATTGCTCAAGCTTCTGAAAGATTTGAAATCAGGATGAAAAAGAATAAGATGATTGTTTACGGATTAACAGAAGTGCCCTGTAGAAAACCTCATAAAAAGCTGTGAATATGTTTATTGTGCAGTGGTCTTATAATGCAGAATTAATCAATCTTTTGGAAATACTTAGAATAAAAAGACTGAAAGGGGCCGATTCAGTTTTAACAGATGAGAAAGTAATAACGAATGGGCTTTTTACTTTGGTCATCTTATTAAAGGAGCTCGGGATTAATAAAAAAACTATACAAAGAGATATGGAATAAGTAAAAAGAGCCGGTAAAATAAGATTAGTTGACGTAAAACGGTTAATTTTGTTCCCCTATGGTAGCAACAGTAAAAGGGATGGTTGATTTTAAGATGAAATCTATCGAGAGGAAATCTCTACTTTATAAAAGCAAGGTTAAGTATGCCGACTTCTGTTTAAATCATGTTGAAGGATGTTCTCATGGATGCAAATATCCGTGTTATGCTTATATGATGAAGAGAAGGTGCGGTATTATTAAAACTTATGAAGAATGGTGTCAGCCTAAAATTGTTTCTAATGCCCTGGAATTGTTAGATAAAGAAATCCCTAAATATAGGAACAAAATAAAGTACGTTCATCTCTGCTTTTCCACGGATCCTTTTATGTATAAGCAAAAGCAAATAGGGGATTTAAGCTTAGAAATTATTGATAAACTGAACGCAAACAATATTCGCTGTACTTTATTGACGAAGGGAGTATTCCCAAAAGAACTTTATAAGATAAATGACTTTAGTGAAAACAATGAATATGGCATTACCTTAGTTTCCCTGGATGAAAAATTCAGGGAAAAATTTGAACCGTATTCAGCTAATTTTAAGGATAGAATTGACTCGCTTTACTATTTGCATAAAAAAGGACTAAAAACATGGGTTAACATAGAGCCATATCCTACCCCGAATATAATAAGGCAGGATTTGATCAGGATATTAGAAGCGGTATCTTTTGTGGATGAAATCAGCTTCGGCCGCTTAAATTATAATCTAAAATCCTCAAAATTTAAATATCGCAAGGAATTTTATAATAGTCTTGCGGCATCGGTTGTTAAATTTTGTAAGAAAAATAAAATTAGTTGTCATATTAAGCAAGAAACAAGCGGGCACACAATAGAAAGGTAAAATATTGTTTAAAATGCCGGCAAATTTGCAGGATATGCGCGAAAGAGCGCTTGGCCGCGTTTTGCTCCGATAAAATATGCGAGGTATTTTACTCTATTGTCTGATAAATAACCTGTATTTCCTTGTCAGCCTTTAATTGATGTCAGGGCGTTGGCATATAATGAGACCACTGCACAATAAGCAAATTCACAGCTTTTTATACTTACGGCTTAAATATGTTTCCAAGGGCATTCTAACGGACTGTCCTAATGCGCATAGAGAAGTTTTGAACATCACATCTGCGAGCTTCATGATGTCTTCCGCTTTGATTTTATTTTCTAAAAATGCTTCATACATAGCAATCAATTTTGGATAACCTTCTCTGCAGGGCGTACATTTACCGCATGATTCGTGTTTAAAAAATGTCAGAATGTTTTTAAGTAAGCTTTCTTCGTTATCGTCTTCAGAAAGAAACAAAACGGCACCTGATCCCAGCGTTTTGCCTGCTTTTTTTAATGTTTCGTATGATAAAGGCAGGTCAAGCTCATCCTTATATACAAAACCGCCGCTTGCGCCTCCAATAAGAGCACATTTGAATGTTTTGCTGTTTTTCATTCCCTGCGCTGCATCTAATAATTCTTTCAGCGTTACGCCGAGATTCGCCTCGATTATACCGCTTTTATTAACAGAACCGGAAATGGAATATAGCTTTGTCCCTGATGAGTGTTCTGTTCCATAATTTTTGAACCAATCTGCGCCATTTTTGATAATGGGCACAATATTAGCGAATGTTTCGACATTGTTTATTACCGTAGGATAGCCCCACAATCCTTTGATGCCCGGGAATGGGGGTTTGAATCTCGGGAACGCTCTTTTGCCTTCTATGGATTCTATTAGAGCTGTTTCTTCTCCGCACACATATGATCCATCACCCCGCCTTAACTCTATATTGAAAGAAAAACCGCTTTTCAATATGTTTTCACCCAGAAAACCATTATCATAAGCTTCTTTTAGTGCCTTTCTGATGCTGTTTATTGATTCCGTATATTCACCTCTTATATATATGTATCCTTTATCTCCGCCAACGGAATATGCGCATAAGGACATTGCTTCTATCAGTGAATAGGATTTATGTTCCAATATCCATCTATCCTTAAATGTACCCGGTTCTCCTTCATCAGCGTTGCATACGACAAACTTGTGATCGGCTTTTATTTGAGCGGTAAAATCCCATTTTATTCCTGTTGGAAAAGCCGCTCCGCCTCTTCCCAGCAATTCCGATGCTTTAATTTGTTCTATGATCTCGTTGGGTTTATATTTCGTTAAGACATTTTTAAGTGTTTCATATCCTCCGTCATTTATATAATCCTCTAAGCATTGTGTTTGATAAGTTGTAATTATAATGGGTTCTTTTAGATTTTTATGCGCCATTGCTTCCATTTCTTAATTCCCCAACTATCTGTTTAATTTTATTTTCATCAAGATCTCCATATACTTGATTATTTATCATCATAGATGGTGAAATATCGCATAAACCCAAACATCCCACCTCCGATACTGCAAATAAGCCGTCTTTGCTCAAATTATCATCATCGCAGTTCAATAGAGATTTTAAGAATAATAAAATGTCATAAGATTTTTTTATGTGACACACGGTAGATGAGCATACCATTATTACATATTTTGCTTGTGGTTTTAGTGAAAACATTGAATAAAAGGTTGCTGTCCCGTATGCAGCAGATAGATTAATATCCAAGTATTTGGATATAACCTTCAGATCGTTGAGATCTAAATTTTTATTCTCCTTAGATTTTTCCACATCGTGCATAATTTCTAAAAGATATGATTTGTCTTTGCTATACTTTTTCAGAATATTTTCTATATCCATATTTTACACCTTCTCAATTCTGCATTTTGCACTTGCAACTTTATATTCCGGGATCTTTGCTATGGGATCCAATGCGTCGTTTGTGAGAACATTTGCCGCAGCTTCTTTAAAATGAAACGGGATAAATATACTTTTTTCAAAAACTCTCTCACTGTACAATGCCTTTAATACGATTTCCCCTCTTCTTGTTGAAACTTTAATCATGCCGCCGTCTTCTACACCGCATTTTTTTGCGTCATCAGGGTTTACTTCTGCGTACGGTTCATTAATGTATTTTGTTAAGTATTGTGAGCGTCTTGTTATTGTTCCCGTATGATAATGATATAACATTCTCCCTGTCGATAAGATAAATGGATATTCATTATCAGGCAATTCTGCCGGCTCTACATAATCTACAGGTTTGAAGCTGCCTAATCCTTTTGCAAATTTATCTTTATGCAAAAATGGAGTACCGGGATGATTCTTTGATAGTACCGGCCATTGAAGTTTCTCATCAAGTCTATCATAATTTACACCGGCATATATAGAAGACAGAGATGCTATCTCATCCATTATTTCCGATTCGTTTTCATAATGCATTTTATAGCCCATGCGTGTTGACAAATCGCATATTATCTCCCAATCGCTTTTTGATTGTCCAATTGGATTCAAAATTTTATTTATAGGAAGTATTCGGCGTTCTGTATTTGTAAATGTACCGTTCTTCTCCAAAAATGAGCAGGCAGGCAGTACGACATCTGCGTATTCGGCCGTTTCCGAGAGGTAGATATCCTGAACAGCTAAAAATTCAACCTTATTTAGAGCTTTTTTGACATGTTTTATGTTTGGATCCGACAGAACCGGATTTTCACCCATAATAAAGAATGCTTTAATTTTGTTTTCCAATACGCCGTGCATCATTTCTACAACCGTGAGGCCGAATTTATCGGATAGCTGAGTATTCCATGCTTTTTCGAATTTTTTTCTATTTTCCTTTATATTCACACGTTGATATCCGGGATAGACATTCGGCAGAGCTCCGACATCGCAGGCACCCTGGACGTTATTTTGTCCTCTTAGGGGATTCACGCCTGAATACAATTTTCCAATATTTCCTGTAAGCATAGAAAGATTTGCGATGGATAAAACATTATCCGTACCTGTTGTATGCTGCGTTATACCCATTGCGTAAACAATAGAAGCATTTTCAGCATTTGCGAATAAGCGTGCAGCTTTTATTATATCCTCTTTATTTATGCCGGTTATTTTTTCCACATACTCCGGTGTATATCGCATTATAACAGATTTAAACTCCTCGAATCCCTCCGTTCTTTCTTCTATAAATTTTTTATTTTCCAAACCTTCATTGATTATTACATTCATCATTCCATTAAGCCATGCCACATCTGTGCCGTTTTTTTGCTGCATATGTATTGCTGCATATTTTGCTATATCTATTTTTCTCGGATCTGCGAGGATTAATTTTGCATTATGAGACCACTGCACAATAAGCAAATTCACAGCTTTTCATGAGGTTTTCTATAGACAAGGCAAACTTCTGAAGGACTAACGGGTTAATTCAAAGAAGTTTAACGAAGTATATGGGAAACCTCATAAAGCCCGCAGGGAAGTCAAATAAAGGGCAATCTTCAGGAAATTAAAATTCTCAAACTAACCGGTTAGTACCTCAAATTTTAATTTCTAAATCTTACCCTTTCTTTGACTTCTGTGTATCTGCTTACTGTGCAGTGGTCTCATTATTGTTTTTTATGGCTTTTTTGATGAATGTTGCAATAACAGGGTGCGCTTCCGTTATGTTTGATCCTGTAATCAATATTGCATCGGCTTTTTCAAGCTCTGATATGGAGTTTGTCATAGCTCCGCTGCCAAAAGACATGATAAGCCCTGTTACTGTTGATGCATGGCATAGTCGAGCACAATGATCTATATTATTGGTTCCTATAACAGCCCTGATAAACTTTTGGAATATATAGTTTTCTTCGTTTGTACATTTAGCGGAAGACAATCCGCATATAGCATCTGAGCCGTACTTTTCTTTTATATATGTGAGCTTCTTTGCAATTAGATTTAAGGCTTCATCCCAGCTTGCTTCTCTGAACTCTCCATTTTCTTTGATTAACGGAGTTTTCAATCTATCGTCATTTAGAAGCCCGTCTATGCCGAATCTTCCTTTGACGCATAATGAGCCGTGATTCGGTATTTCATCTGCGCCTTCAACCTTTAAAATTTCTTTACCTTTTAACCATACATCCATTTGACACCCGACTCCGCAGAAAATGCATGTCGTTACGTGTTTTTCAAATGGAATAACCTTGTCAAAATTAAGAAGATTTTTTTCAATCAGTGCCGCTGTCGGGCAAACCTGTACGCACTCGCCGCATCCGTCGCATTCGCTTGATGCCCATGATTCCAAACCTGCCACAACATACATGTCCTGACCTCGATACGCAAAATTTAGAACTCCTTTTCCTTCTATTTCATCGCAGGCCTTAATACATCTAAAACATTTTACGCACTTATTGGGGTTGTATGTGAGAACAGGTGACGACGTATCCTGTTTGTATTTGTTGCTTTTCTTATGCAGTTTTACGTCAAACTGTTTTGCTAATTGCTGAAGTTCGCATAATCCATCCAACTGGCAGGTGTCGCAGTCTGTGTTTAATTCGTCAACCAAAAGCTCAAAAACGCTTCTTCTCAAATATTCAATTTCTTCATCTGATGTTATTACTTCCATATTTTCTGTAATTTCTTGTGTGCAGGCTGTAATAATATTATTTTTGTTTGTTTTAACGAGGCACAATCTGCAGGCGGCTGTTTTCGAAAGCTTTGCATGATAGCATAAAGTCGGTATATTAATATTGACAGATTTTAAAAATTCTAAGAGATTCGTACCCTTGGCTGTTCGATAAAGTTTCCCATCTACCTTTACATAAATTTTGTTATCCATTTATTTATTTTTCCAGTATATATTAATTATGTACTATAGGTTAACCTTGCTGATTTCATTGTCAAGAGTTTTGAGCAAAATTATGAATTAAAGTCATATGACTCCGGCTCTTGACATTCAACGGTATTGATATGGTTTGGACAGTTATGCAATACAAGAAGACAGGAAAATTTACCTTGATTTGGGTGTCCAAAGAGAGCGGAATACGCAGCTATATGCAACACCGGTTTCATCGTAAATTGAAAGATTATGAGACCGATGTATAATAAACAAATTCACAGCTTATTGTGCAGTGGTCTCATAATGCAGATAAAAAAATCAGTAGTAAACTGAAAGTGAAGTACGATAAAATCCCGCACGATGCATAACCCAATCGTTATACGAAATCCCTCAATAGAGCAGGAGGACAATTTATGTTAGAGAAATTTTTATTATTGGCTCTTTTTGGTATTGCCATGGCTCATTTTGAAGGAGTGGTTGTGGTTTATCTTCGCAAGGCTCTTGGAATCGTCGATTCGGAATCAAATAAAGCGTCCCTCGAAAAATTGCCCAAACGTTACATGTTTATTGAGCAAACAAGAGAGGCGGCCACGATATTGATGCTTGTAATTGTAGCTCTTTTGGCTGGAGAAACATGGCCTGCAAAGATAATTGCCTTTCTTTGGACCTTTGCTTTTTGGGACTTGTTTTATTATCTTTCGCTTTATATTTTGATTAAATGGCCTCCCAAACTTACTACGATTGATGTTCTTTTTCTTATACCGCGTCCCTGGATTGCTCCGGTATGGTTCCCTATTGGAATATCGACAATTACCATCGCAACTATTGCCGTTTTATATTTTACTGCTGTCTTGTAAACGGCAGAAAATTAAGTTGAGAAGAACCTATATACAACCTGTTGAAGCAGAAAATTTTAAGCTTCGCGCTTCAGTTTTATCAAAAGATCTCCCGATTCTATTTTTTCGCCTTCCTTAAAATATACTTTCAATACCTTTCCGTCGATGCTCGATCGGATCTTTGTTTCTATTTTCATAGCTTCAGTGATTGTAAGCAGCGTTCCTTTTTTGACAGTATCGCCTTCTGCAATGTTTAATTTTATAATTTTTCCGGGCATTGATGCACAGATATCTTCGGGATTCATGATATCGCCCTTGATACTTGTCTTAATGGTTTCGGCTATCTTATTATCTCTTATTCTAACGGTTCTGGGCTGTCCGTTTAATTCAAAATATGTCTTTCTGTATCCCTTTTCGTCCGGATTGCTTATACTGAGATATTTTATTATGAGTGTTTTGCCTTCTTCTATCTCCGTCTCGATCTCCTCTTCCAATTTCATAGGATAGAAGAACGATTTTGTGTCGAAAACTATCGGATTTCCAAATTCATTCTGAAAGTTCACATAATCCTCGAATACCTTCGGATAAAGCGCATAAGAAACAACATCTTCTTCACTGAATTCTCTGTTATATCTAAAATTTAAATCTTCTTTTGCAGAATCGAAATCATAATCTCCGAGCAGTTTCCCCGGTCTTTCACAGATCGGTTTGTCATCTTTTAGAACAATTTTCTGAAGCTTTTCAGGAAACCCTCCATACGGCTGCCCGAGCATACCTTTGAAGAAATCAACAACAGATTGAGGAAAAGAAAGATTTATACCTGTTTTATACAAATCATCTATACTAAAATTGTTTCTTACTAAAAACAGTGCCAAATCTCCTACGACTTTAGAAGACGGAGTAACTTTTATGAGATCGCCCAGCGCCGTATTAACATTTTTGTACATCTCTTTTATCTGTTTCCATTGATCATAAAGATCTAATGCCTCAACCTGAAAAACAAGATTTGAATATTGGCCGCCCGGTATCTCATGCTCATATACTTCTGCAGTTGACGATTTAAGTCCGCTTTCAAATGGAAAGTAAAATTTTCGAACCGTTTCAAAATAGTCGGATATTTTCTGCATCCATTCTTTGTTTAGTCCTGATGCATATTTTGTAGAACTTATGGCGGCTACTATTGAATTCATATTTGGCTGGCTTGTGAGTCCGCTCATAGAACTTATTGCGGCATCTACTATATCCGCTCCGCCTTCAATCGCCATAATAACCGATGCTGCCGCATTGCCGCTGGTATCATGAGTATGAAAATGAATAGGCAGACCTGTCTCTTTTTTTATGTTTTCTACAAGAATTTTTGCAGCGTATGGTTTTATAAGTCCTGTCATGTCTTTAATGCCGATTATGTCAGTACCGGCAGCCTTCAGCTTATCCGCTAAATCAAGATAGTAGTCAAGTGTATATTTCTTTTTATTGTTGTCTAAAATATCCCCGCTGTAGCAGATTGCAGCTTCACAAATCTTTCCATTTTCTTTAACCATATCTATAATGGGATTCAGTTGTTCAATCCAGTTAAAGCAATCAAAAATTCTAAAAATATCTATACCGTTATCGGACGACAATTTTATAAATTTCTTTACTACATTATCGGGATAATTTTTGTATCCGACAGCATTTGACGCACGCAGCAGCATCTGAAACATTATATTGGGAATCTTTTTCCTGAGTATTCTCAGTCTTTCCCAGGGAGATTCTTTTAAAAACCGGTACGCAACATCAAAAGTTGCTCCTCCCCACATCTCCACGGAAAACAGGGCTCCCAAATGCTCTGAATAGCTGTCGGCAATATTGACCAGATCAATCGTCCGCATTCTTGTTGCCAGAAGTGACTGATGAGCATCTCTGAAAGTTGTATCGGTAAAGAGAACGGCATCACTTTTGTTTATATAATCTACGATACCTTTGACGCCATGTTTATCTAAAATATTTTTCGTCCCGTCGAAATTTGATTTGTCGGTTTTGCTGAACGGAATATCTATTGCAGGAAGTATCATTGAAGCGGGAATTTTTGTTCCGGATGGGTTGTTTATGATATTATTTGCCAAGAATCGCATAGTTTTCGTTGCCCTGTCTTTTATAATTCTGAATTGAAACAGCTCGGGCGAGTTATCCACAAAAGTTGTTGTTACTGTTCCCTGAAGGAATTTCGGATGATTTATAACATTTTCCAAAAACAGAATGTTTGTTTTGACGCCTCTGATTCTGAACTCTTTGAGCGCCCGGACCATCTTTTTTGCAGCTGCATCAAAGGTTGTTGCCCATGTTGAAACTTTTACCAAAAGTGAGTCGTAAAACGGTGTTATCTTGGCGTTAACCGTACTGTTTCCGGCATCCAGTCTCACGCCAAAACCGGCAGGGCTCCTGTATGCCCGAATCTCTCCTATATCCGGCATAAAATTGTTATTAGGATCTTCTGTTGTTATTCTGCACTGTATAGCATAGTTACTCTTTTTTATTCTGTCTTGAGTCAAAACGCCCATTGCGTCCGAATCGAGCCTGAGACCGCTTGCAATCCTAATCTGCGCTTGAACAATATCGATTCCCGTAATCAACTCCGTTACAGTATGCTCCACCTGAATTCTGGGGTTAATTTCAAGAAAATAAAATTTTCCGTCGGTATCAACAAGAAATTCAACTGTGGCAGCGCTTACCAGATCCGAATATTTTCCGATTGTGACGGCTGACTCATAAAGTTTTTTCAGCGTATCTTCGGCAACATTTATGGAAGGTGCTATCTCTATGAGTTTTTGATGCCTTCTTTGAACCGAGCAGTCTCTTTCATAAAGATGAACAACATTACCGAACTTATCAGCCAGAAGTTGAACTTCTATATGCTTGGGATCGGCAATATATTTTTCCAATATGATATCATCATTACCGAAAGCCTTTTTTGCTTCCGATTTTGCGGTAGGATAATTTTCTATAAGTTCTTCTTCGGAATTTGCTACTCTTATGCCTCGTCCGCCGCCTCCTGCGACAGCCTTTATCATAACAGGGTATCCAATCTTTTTTGAAACGCTTTTTGCTTCATCAATGCTTTCTATAATTCCATCGGATCCTTCAATAACCGGAATGCCGCATTTTTTGGCTATGTTCTTTGCGGACTGCTTATCTCCAAACAATCTGAGAGTTGCCGGATCAGGCCCCACAAATATGATATTATTTTTTATGCATAGTTCCGCCAGTTCACTTCCTTCTGAAAGAAATCCGTATCCGGGGTGAATTGCATCAACGTTTTTACTCTTTGCCAGCTCAACAATTTTATGAGCATTCATATATGCGTCAACGGGATCTGCTCCTTTATCGATAAGATACGCTTCGTCGGCTTTATATCTGTGCAATGAATATCTGTCTGCTTCCGAATAGATTGCCGCAGTTCTTATCCCCATTTCCGTACATGCTCTGAATGTTCTTATCGCGATTTCCCCTCGATTTGCCGACATCAATTTTTTGATTTTCACTGTTTTCCCCCTTCGTTCTCAATATATAAAGTTCTTGTGGGATAGGCAAATTCTATTTTTTCCTGCGCGAAAATTTTAAAAATTTTCATATTTACTTCTTGCTGTATATCCATATAAGCTTTATAATCGGCAGAATTCACGTAATAAACCGCTTCAAAATCAAGGGATGAATCTCCGAAGCTTTTGAAATGGCATCTGTCAAATCTTGCATTCTTTTCTTCATCTATTATCTTTTTTACGATTAAAGGCAATTTTTTGAGCTTTTCATATGAGCTGTTGTAAGTTACCCCGATATTAAACAGAATTCTTCGCTCTCTCATTCGTTTGTAGTTTCTTATTCTGCTTGATAACAAATCCGTGTTTGAAAAGATAATTTGTTCACCGGTCAGACTTCTCATTCTTGTAGTTTTTATACCTATATGTTCAACATTGCCTGCATATTCATTTACAACGATAAAGTCTCCCACTACAAACGGTTTATCAAGAAGAATTGAGACTGAAGCGAAAAGATCTCCAAGAATTTTCTGCACGGCAAGCGCAACCGCAACGCCGCCTATTCCAAGTCCGGTGACAAGAGCAGTTATATTTATACCGAAATTGTTCATTACAAGAAGCAGCATAATCGACCATATTGCTATTTTGGCGATAATGGTCAGTCCGTAATATGCGGCTTTTGCTTCTTTATCGGCTTTTGTTGATGATATTTTCTCAAACAGTTTTGTAGCGAGAAAGCTGAACCAGATTGCTACCTGAATGAGAAAGGCCGCTATCGTAATTGAATTCAGTATTGCGTTATACGTTGTTTTTATTGCCAGAGATCCGATATAAAGCGATAAAATTATTATAAAAAACGTTCCGGTTTTATTCTGAAAAAGTTCTATAATCGTATCATCTATACTATTTTCCGTTTTACTTGCCAATAATTTTAATTTTTGTAAAATGACCTTTTTGATAATCATGACAGATGCGTACGCAGTTAGAGCCAAGGCTACTGTAACTACCCAATTAATCACAGAGTTATTCAAAAATTGGTACTGAATTATATTTTCCACTGCTATATATTGTATAGATAAAAAAAGTTATCTCAAGATTACGGTCCTAATGAATCACAACAGTATTCTCATTACATCTTCTCATCATTTTCTACTATAACTATCGTAAGCTTGCCTGGTCCGTGAACGCCTTTTACAAGATTAAGTTCGATGTCTGCCGTTTTGCTTGGTCCTGTGATAAAGCTTATTCTGTGAGGTATGCCGGCAGTGCCGAGTTTTCCAAACAGTTCTTCGGTATCCCGCAGTATGTCGGATTCATTGACTACCGCTACATGGTGCATAGGCAATAAAGAGGGCAGCTGTTCGGAGAAAAGTGCTGATGTTACAACCACTGTTCCTGTTTCGGCGATTCCGAAGTCTGCCTTTTGAACTGCAATGTCCGCTTCAGCTGTACTGCAGCAGTCAAAAGGAAAGATATCCTGTTCCACCCATGCCTTTTTGCCGTTTACTAACTTTTTGAGTTCGGTTTCGATGTTTTGTCTTTTTATGACCATTGTCTCCGTTGAAACAGCTTCCGCTTCTTTTATAAAGAGCTGCAGTTTGTCGTAAGTTCTCTTTTTCAGCGGAGATCTGAGTCTGATATTCTTTTCCGATGTAATTCTCTTTATATTGTCAAAACTATTCATGTTTTTTGGTTCCCTTTTGAATCATCATATTGATGGGGGCTTTGGAGAGCTTGTAAAGCTCGGGGGACGAGAATACCGTCCCGTACATTCTCATCATGATGGAGAGCTTTTTACCGGTTGATTTTCTATCTACAGCCGCTCTTCTTAGCTCCCGTATCATATCGGTGAGCTTTATGCCGACCGAGCAGGCCTCCTGGCATGCATAACACAATGTACATGCGGAAAACGGAAGGTCGGATCTGTTTGAGATGCCCTCAAGCAATGATGTCAATACAATGCCGATCGGTCCGGGATAGGTTGCACGGTAGCTGTAGCCTCCGGCAAATCCGTATACGGGACAGACATTTATGCAGGCACCGCATCTTATGCAGCTGAGGATGTTTCTGAATGCTCCGGCTATTATCGCATCTCTGCCGTTATTGATAAATATGATATGCCTGCTTCTTTCATTTTTCTTTTCCTCTTTGGAAATCCCTGTGAGAAACGAAACATACGATGAGATTTTCTGGCCTGTTGCGGCTCTTGGAAGGAGTCTTAAAAACAGAGACAGATCTTTTATTGAAGGAATAATCTTTTCTACGGTTGCAAAAGCGATATGGACTTTGGGAACGGTTGTCACCATTCTGCCGTTTCCCTCATTGGTAACAATGACAACAGAGCCGGTATCGGCAACTGCAAAGTTCACACCGGTTATTCCGATATCGGCTTTAAGAAACTTTTCTCTCAGCTCCTTTCGTGCAATAGCGGTAAGTTTGACAGGATCATCGGTATAGTCTATATGCAGTTTTTCAGCAAACAGCCTTCCGACTTCCTCTTTTGTTTTGTGAATTGCCGGTGCAATGATGTGTGAGGGCTTTTCCCCTGCAAGCTGAATGATAAATTCACCCAAATCGGTTTCAACTACTTCTATGTCCTGTTTTTGAAGGAATTCATTCAGGCCGATCTCCTCTGTTACCATCGACTTGCCTTTAACGACAAGCGATCCGTTGTTATCCCGTATAATCCTGAGGGCAATCTCTTTTGCTTTCTCCGCATCCTCCGCATAGTAAACTTTTGTGCCTTGTTTTTCGGCATTCTTTTCAAACTGGTCCAGATAGTATGAGAGGTGATCGATTACATCCGATTTGACTGCAGATGCCTTTTTTCTATAACTTTCGAAATCTATGGATCCGATCACATCGGCCCTCAGTTTCTTGAACCGCTCGGTAGCATTATATAAAGCTGTCTGCAGGTTTTTATCTTTTGCTGCGGCTGTCGCATTATCGCTGAATCTGCTCATTTTCTGCTGTCCTTAATAAGTCCTGCAAGCAGCTCCGCCAGATGCATTACACGGATGCCGCTCTTTAGTTTTCTCAGTGCCTTCTCAAGAGTAAACAGACATGCTGCATCTGTTCCGACAAGATACTCTGCGGAGCTTTTTATTATCGCTTTTGCTTTCATCTCTGCCATAATGCTGCTCATCTTCGGGTACTCCACACTGTACATACCGCCGAATCCGCAGCATCTGTCCTCCAGCTCATACTCAACCGTTTCCACGCCTTCTATCTGCTTCAATATATTTATCGGCTGATCATAGATGCCCAGAATCCGTCTCTGATGACAGGAGTGATGAAAAGCTATTCTGGCATGCAATGTGAGGAATGAGAAATCCGCTTTAATATATTCCAGGAATTGTGAGAATTCATATGTTCTTTCTGCAACGGCTCTTGCCTTTTTCAATATCGGATAGTCATTCTTGAAAAGATCCTCATAACCGTGTTTGAGCATGGCAACACAGCTTCCCGATGGTGAAACAATCGGAGTATCGGTATTGTATAAAACAGTTATCAACTGTTCTGCCGCCTTTCTTGCTTCATTGTAAAAGCCTATATTGTAGGCAGGCTGTCCGCAGCAGATCTGATCTTTGGGAAAAGAGGAGGCAACGCCTCTGTCTGCAAGCACCGATATCATATCATTCCTTATTTCAGGCTTTGCAATATCGACAAAACAGGTACCGAAAATTTGTATGTTCATA
>CAJVZA010000042.1 GCA_913009315.1 uncultured Hippea sp. | reverse complement strand
TAATACTCAAAACCGGCCGTCCTCTGGGCTCAGACAGCTTTATCCATCAACTGGTAACCAAACTGAATCACCGGGTTTGTCCCTTGCCCGGAGGCCGCCCCCGCAAAAATAAAATCAGGTGACTGTCCCCGGGTTTTATTGAATTTCTACAGGGCAATTACGATATCATTGCAAACTCTCAAATCATATATATAGTAGATTTTGATACAAAAAGGAGAAAATATGAAAACCATTATCGAACCATTTAAAATTAAGTCTGTTGAACCGATAAAATTTACCACCCGGAAAGAAAGAGAGAAAATTCTAAAAGAAGCCGGCTATAACCCATTTATGATACATGCGGAAGACGTATTAATTGACCTACTGACCGATAGCGGAACATCGGCAATGAGTGCTAAACAATGGTCAGGAATAATGAATGGTGACGAATCTTATGCAGGCTCGAGAAGTTTTTTTAGATTTGAAAAAACAGTTAAAAAAATTACAGGACACAAATTTATTATCCCAACTCATCAGGGAAGAGCATCGGAAAAAATATTGTTTTCGATAATTGGGGGCAAGGGAAAATATATTCCCAATAACACACATTTCGATACGACACGTGCAAATATTGAATTTACGGGCGCAGAGGCAGTAGATTTCTTAAATGAAATTGGCAAGCACCCCGAGCAGAGAGCCGATTTCAAAGGTAATATGGACGTAGATGCACTTGAAGCATTTATAAAGAAAACGGGCAAAGAAAACATTCCGTTGATAATGATAACCATTACCAATAATTCCGGCGGCGGTCAACCTGTTTCGATGCAAAATATTAAGGACGTGCGTGCCGTATGCGATAAATATAAAATCCCTCTCTTTTTAGATGCCTGCCGGTTCGCCGAAAATGCTTATTTTATTAAAACACGTGAAAAGGGCTATCAAGATAAATCGATACTTGAAATTGTACAAGAGATTTTTTCTTATGCAGATGGCGCTACTATGAGTGCAAAAAAAGATGCATTAGTTAATATCGGCGGTTTTCTTTCTGTGAATGATGAAAATCTTGCAACAAAATGCCGCAACTTGCTGATTGTTACGGAAGGATTTCCTACTTACGGCGGACTTGCAGGGCGCGACCTCGAAGCGATTGCTCAAGGTTTGGAAGAGATTTTAGATGAAAATTATCTGCATTATAGAATAAGAAGTACGGAATATCTCGGTGAAAAAATGATTAATGCCGGAATACCTATTATTGAACCTCCTGGAGGACATGCAATTTATATCGATGCAAAAAGATTTTTACCGCATATTCCGCCTTACGAATATCCGGGGCAATCTATTGTTTGCGAAATATATTTAGAAGGCGGTGTGCGTGCTGTTGAAATCGGCAGTGTAATGTTTGGTAAATATGATAAGGAAACCGGAAAACTGATTCCGCCGCCTATGGAACTTGTGCGTCTTGCTATTCCGCGCCGCGTTTATACCCAGAGTCATATTGATTATGTTGCCGAGGTTTTGATCGAAACTTACAATAATCGAAAAAACTTGAAAGGTTGTAAAATTGTTTATGAAGCTCCAATGCTCAGACATTTTACAGCTCAATTTGAACCGATTAAATAAAAAACACAGGCGCATTTTAGAAAAAATGTTAAGAAAATCGACTCATCAAGCAAGAAGCTATCATTCTTTTTTTGAAAACCAATGTCGATAGTTGTCAGGCTTGCTTACCATTCCGAAGTGCAGCGGATTTGCCGTTCGACGCAGAAGTCTGCTGTCCGTTTTTAACATACTTAAGCACTAAATAACCGCTGACTCCCGAGACAAACGATGCTATAAGTATTGCCAATTTATCTGTGTATTGAAAAATCTGCTCATCCTGAAATGCTAATGATCTGATAAATAAGCTCATAGTGAACCCAATGCCTGTCAATACGGCTACACCATAAAATTGCCTCCAATTGCTGTGTTTTGGAAGTACTGCAAGTTTAAGTTTTATTGCCAGCCAGCTGAAACCGAAAACTCCAAATTGTTTGCCGACAAACAAGCCGAATATGATTCCCAGCGGTACCGAGCCGGACATTTGACTAAAAGATATTTGTGTAATATTTACGCCTGCATTCACAAAAGCAAACAACGGCAGTATGAAAAATGCCACCCAAAAATGAAGATTATGTTCGATTTCTTTTGCCGGCGAAATCGATCGGTTGTCAGCATCTTTTGCATTCAATGGAATCGTAAATGCCAGTACCACGCCTGCCAGTGTTGCATGTACCCCTGATTTAAGAATACTTACCCACAATATTGTACCGACAATAAAGTAAGCTGCTTTTTTTGAAACGCCGAATCGATTGAACATAATTAAAACGACTAAGGCGATACCGGCGACAATAATGGACGTCATGGATAATTCGGCAGTATAAAATAAGGCTATAATTATGATTGCTCCCAAATCGTCTATAATAGCCAATGTCATTAAAAACAGTTTAAGTGAGATCGGAATCCGATTGCCCAGTAAAGAGAGAATACCTAATGCAAAAGCGATATCAGTGGCAGCCGGTATTGCCCACCCTTTAGCGGCGATCGGATTGTTCTGGTTGAACAGTAAGTAGATCAGTGCCGGAACGGCCATTCCGCCGACAGCGGCGATGCCGGGCAATGCAATTTGTTTTAAAGATGACAAATGGCCTTCCAGTACTTCTCTTTTTATTTCTAAGCTGATCAGCAAAAAGAAGATAGTCATCAAACCGTCATTTACCCAATAGTAAAGTAATTTATTCAGATGCAGTGCGCCGACACGTATTTCTACAGGAATATTCAAAAATGATTCATATAGTGTTGACATTGCCGTATTGCTTACTATTAACGCCAGAACAGTCGCAAATATCAGCAATATGCCGCTTGCCGATTCTTTTTTTATGAATTCTCTGATTATCTCCACTTAACCCTCGATTTTGCATAGTGCGCAACAATCAAACCTGTTGTCACTGCGAAGTAATTTGTCGCTTTTTCGCTATTAATTGCCCATTCGAAAAATTCCTGTAAAATGAAATTAACAGCATTCGCATAAACTCGTATTTCTGATGAAATTAATCCCGTACTGCTTATTCTATATTTTGTGTCTTTCCAATGAATATCGGATACGGATAGCTTTTTTTCAATGGGCATACTATAATTATATCATAAAAGTAAATTTTAATTCATCTTTTTGATATTGTCAATTGGACTGTCGCTGCCGGTTATCATTTGCGGCCTGTTTTTCTTGTCGCCTTGAATGCCTATGTGTCTGTCGCCGCAAAAGATAGTAGAGGCATAAGCTGCGTTTATAAGTTGACAAAAGAGTATAAAAATCATAATCTTTACTCATAACTCACCTTACGCGCACTATGTATGGTTTTCAGCGTTTTTAGTGATGCATAAGGTGAGTTCACAATTTTAAGAGGTGCAGTATGTCCGTGAAAGGAATGGCCGATATTTTGCCGGAGGAAAGCTGGAAATGGGAAAAGATTCGGTCGCTATTTTTGGAAAATGCCCGACGATTCGGGTATAAGCTCATAGAAACTCCCATAGTTGAACATGCTGATCTTTTTATCAGGGGCATAGGAGACGGGACAGACATAGTGGATAAGCAGATGTATCTGTTTAATGATAAAAAAGGCAAACATCTGGCATTGAGGCCGGAAGGGACTGCTTCTGCGGTAAGAAGTTTTGTCGAACATAAGTACAACTCGGAGCTGCTTCATAAATGGTGTTATTTCGGGCCTATGTATCGATATGAAAGGCCTCAGAAGGGACGCATGAGACAGTTTCATCAGGCGGGAATCGAAGCGTTCGGTGTTGATGATCCGGCACTTGATGCAGAACAGATTATTCTTGCACGCGAGCTTCTTGTCGGGTCCTTTGGCATAGAAAGTGTCAAAATTCTGCTCAACAGCATAGGCTGCCCCGCATGCAGACCGGGCTGGCAAGTTGCGCTTGTTGACTATTTCAGAAGATATGATCGGGAATTGTGCGACAATTGCAGAAGAAGGCTGGATATCAATCCTTTGAGAATTTTAGACTGCAAAGTTCAGCGCTGTTCTGAAATAGCAAAAGACGCACCCGCAGGCCGGAATTATCTCTGCGGCAGCTGCAGCGCACATCATAACAAATTAAAGCAATATCTTTCTGATATGAATATAGTATTTGAAGATGACCCTATGCTTGTCAGAGGTCTTGACTATTATACAAAAACCGTTTTTGAAATTACAACCGACAAGCTCGGTTCGCAGTCAGCTCTAATTGCCGGAGGAAGGTACAATGATCTTGTAAAATCATTGGGAGGCAAAGATAGTCCTGCAACGGGATGGGCAATGGGCATAGAACGAATCTTTTTGCTCAGTGACATCAAGAATGCTTCGGAAAAAACCGTCTATTTTATAGCACTCGATGAACCTTCCAAAATTGTGCTGTTCAAGCTTTTTGCATCAGCTGCAAAAAGACGCAATTGCCGTTTTGACTACAAGGGCGGAAGCCTGAAGTCTCAGCTTAGAAGGGCAAACGGAGCAGGTGCACAAATATGCGCTATTATGGGTGAAAATGAAAGAATTGCAGATACCTTATTAATTAAGGATATGAAAAACAAAACACAGAAATTAATAAAAATTGATGAATTTGGAGAAACATTGTGAAAACTGACATCGATGGATTAACAAGAACCGATTATTGCGGAAATATTACAAAGGAACAGCTGAACAAAGAGGTTACTGTTTACGGATGGGTAAACTCGTGGCGCGATCACGGAGGAGTGATATTCATAGATTTGAGAGACAGAACCGGTATCATTCAGATTGTGTTTGATCCGTCTGACAACAAGGAAACGCATAATTACGCTCAGTCATTAAGAAGCGAATATTGCGTTGCCGCAAGGGGGCATCTTAGATCCCGCCCCGAGGGAACGATAAATCCAAATCTCGCAACAGGCGAGGTCGAGCTTTTGGTTGACTGCGAGCTGAGAATATTGTCAGAATCAAAAACTCCGCCGTTTCCGCTTAGTGAGGCCGACAACGTAGGAGAAGACAGGAGATTAAAATATCGCTATATGGATTTGAGACGGGAAAAACTGCAGAAAAATTTGATTATCCGCCATAAAACCGTTAAGGCCGTGAGGGATTTTTATGATAAGAACGGCTTTATCGAGGTTGAAACACCTGTATTGACAAAAAGTACACCGGAGGGAGCACGTGATTATCTTGTGCCCAGCCGCGTCAACAAAGAGAAATTCTACGCACTGCCGCAGTCGCCGCAGCTTTTTAAACAGCTTCTTATGATCGCCGGATTTGATCGCTATTTCCAGGTTGTTAAATGTTTCAGAGATGAGGACCTCAGGGCTGACAGACAGCCGGAGTTTACCCAAATCGATGTTGAATCCTCTTTTGTGAACGAAGAAGATGTGATATCCGTTTCAGAAAAAATGCTTCAATATGTATTCCGCAATGTGCTGAATTTTGATATCCCCCTTCCAATACCGAGAATGACACACAAAGAAGCGATGGACCGTTTTGGAACCGACAAGCCCGATATCAGGTTTCCGTTAGAGCTTGTTGATGTTGGAGAAATTTTCAAAAAAACCGGTTTCGGAGTATTTAAGAATGTGCTTGAAAAAGGCGGGCAGATTAAGCTTATCAATGCAGAAGCGATGGGAGACATGACGCGCCGTCAGATTGACCGGCTTACCGCGCTGACGGCTTGTTACGGCGCAAAAGGTCTGGCATGGATAAAAGTTAAAGCCGATTTGCTGCAATCACCTATTATCAAATTTTTCAGTGACAATGAAAAAAAGGAACTTCTGAAAAAAGCCGAAGCCAGGCCGGGTGATCTGCTCTTTTTTGTTGCCGATACAAAAAAGGTTGTAGCCGACAGCCTTTCTCATCTTCGTCTTGAACTGGCAAAAATTAAAGGATATCTTCCGAATAAAAACTTCAGTTTTTTGTGGGTAACCGACTTTCCGTTATTTGAATGGAGTGACACTGAAGAACGTTTTTTGTCAATGCATCATCCGTTTACAGCTCCGTTTGCCGCCGATCTCGAAAAATATAAAAACGGTGATCTTTCAAAAATACGTTCCAGAGCCTATGATATAACATTAAATGGAAATGAAATCGGAGGCGGCAGTATTCGTATCAATAGAAGCGATCTGCAGCTTGAAATGCTTAATCTTCTTCGAATCGATGAGAAAGAAGCGAGACAGAAATTCGGATTTCTGCTGGATGCCCTGAATTACGGTGCCCCTCCTCATGGCGGAATTGCCTTCGGGCTTGATAGAATAATAATGCTTATGGTCGGTGCAGATTCCATTAGAGATGTTATAGCGTTTCCAAAAACCCAGCGCGCCTATTGTCCGCTTACGGATGCTCCTTCTTCCGTGACAGCTAAACAGCTCAGGGAATTGCATATCAGAACCATTGTATAGCTTCGATGCCGCATTTTTTAATTAGAACAAATTCAAATTCTATGATATTGACGCCGGAGTCTTTTGATGAATTCAGCTACAAAAACACGATTTATAAAATCGAAAACTGCTGGCACTCATCAAAGAAAACGCTCTGGGAAATTTATATTTCAGGTATGATAAAAAGCAGAACAATTTTCATAGAACAGAAAAGTACAAAATCCGGGCATCTGTTTAAAATATACAAGGCATCCAAACCCGAAATTGATGATGGAATAAAAAAGTTTCTTCAGTTTTTTTCCTGTCAAATACAAGGAATACTTAATGATGCCGATATTATACAGAACAATCTCAGTTCATCGGGCAGATTCCCACCGTTAATTGATTCGGAATATGAGATGAGCGGACCGATTGCACAATTTGTCGATTGGAAAAAGAGCTTCGGAAACGACAAAGATCTTATAGTGGAAATTGGCTTTGGAAGAGGTGACTTTCTGTTCAAACTGCGCCGATTTTATCCTGAATGCAATTTAATAGGCATGGAAACTCAGCCCAAATCGGTTTATCTTACAAAAAGAAAACTTATGAAAGCAAATGAGTCGGGAATAAAACTGATTAATATCAGCGCACTTTCGGCGCTTACTTATCTGTTTGAACAGGGTTCGATATCTAAAATTTTCATCAACTTTCCTGTCCCCTGGCCAAAAAAAAGACAGTCGAATAAGAGACTTGTTTCCGGTGAATTTGTGAAGATAGCTTCTAACCGTCTAAAAAAAGGAGGCATAATCAACCTTGCAACTGACAGTGAGGATTATTTCAGAATGTCAAAATCACTGTTTGCCGAGAGCGGGTTTATCGAATCTTCTATCGACGAGATATATAAAACAGAAAAGATAGGAACAAAATACGAAAACAAATGGCTTAATGAGGGAAGAGCAATCTATATCTGCAGTATGAAAAAGCATGCAGCAGTGCCGCAAGCACTTTCTAAAAAAGACAGCACAGAGAAGGATAGTAAGTCGGCAGCGCCGGCTGAATTTGCCGCGGCAAAGGAGATAACATTGCCCGATGTTACGCTAAAACTCAAAGACAGATATACGGATGCCTCGGGAAACAGGCAGCTATATGTTATCGATGCAATTGGACATAATCTTTCCGAGCAGCTCTTTTTTGACGGCAAGATGCTCAATGTTTCAACCTTTGTTATGCTGCCTTCCATAAACGCATTTTTTAATACATAGATGAAAAAATTTACCGCATTTTTTGTTGTAATAATCATACTGACTTTGGGTACTCTTTTCATCAGTAAAAACCTGATTTTAAACAGGATTCTACACCGACAAATAGACTCAGTCTGCAGCGGAATAAGTTTCAGCAACGCCGGCTATAAGATAAAAAACGGCATCATAACAGTGACAGCCGACAATATTTTATGCAACCGAAAAAACGACTACATTAAGATTAAGCAGGCGCGCGTGAGCTATAAGATAGCAGATCTGATCGCGTCAATTTTGAAGAACGAGAAACCGACCGGATCATTGGAGCTGAAAGACCCGGATATCAGAATTTCACTGGATGGATTTAATAAAAAGATTGGCCATAATTTTGGATTCAGAATTTCAGAAGTGACCGGAGGCAGAATTGTACTTATCTTAAATGGACAAAGTGTCATTATGGATAATATAAAAACCAAAGACAAGCTGATAAGCGCAGATCTTCTGTATAAAGGTCACCAATCAGCGTTTTTATATCAAAAAAATAGCGGTATGCTGAGAGTTGATTTCAATAATATAAATCTGTCGGATTTTGAAGCTGTTTTTCCTGAGGCAAAAATTCTTAATCTTGAGAATATGTCGGGAAAATTAAATTACAATATTCATAATAATGTATTGTCGGTTGCGGCATCGGGCAGACGAATCGCGCTTAAGCCATACTTTGATATCGCATTACCGTTCGGCGTAAGTTTCTCTATAAATCCAAAGGACGGCAAAAACAGATATAAGGCTTCGATTTATATTAAAAAAGGCGGCAATAAACTTAAATTTAAATTTGTATCAGACGGCAGCATGTTTAAAATCAGTTTAAACAGAGGAGTTGTCGATTCGACATTTTTAAGACGCAGCAGCGCAAAATTATCGGAGATTTTCAGAACATACAGAATAACCGGCAAGGCACTGATCAGAGATGCAGCGATTAAGGGCAGATTGAAAAAATGGAAAGATGCGGTTATTTATGCAGCCGGTTCTGCGTCTGATGTAAACTTCAGAGTAACAGATGATACGCCGCTTTTTAATAATGTATCAGGAACCTTCAGATTAAAAGACAAAACGGTTTATCTGACAAAACTTTCCGGGCAGTTAGGCGTTTCAACCGTTTCAGGTGCAAAAATAGTAATAAGAAGGCTGTTCAGCGATCCGGTTTCAGATATGTTGATTCCGGTTCATCTAAAATTGGATCAGTATTCAAGAAATTTTTTTGAGAAGCTTGTCATACCTAAAAATTTTCATCAACTTATCGGCTACGCAGACACGCTTTCCGCCGAAACAGCGGTCTCAATCAAAAATTATCGTTTTAAGCCGATGCCGTTTTTCCCATTCAAGATCATTATGCGTGATGCCGTAATTTTTAATCGTAAAAAAGATCTCAGAATTTCTTCAAAATTTATAACTGTTAAAAGAGATACGGACGTTGTAAAAATAGAATCCGACAACGTAGATTTTAGTTCGCAGACTTACGGCGGCAGCCTGAAACTTTTTGTCCGAATTCCTTCTGAAAATCCCAATGAGAAGACACTCAGCATAGAGGGCAGAATAAATGCCGAATCTATGAAAACAGTCTTAAATGGCCCGGATTTTCCGTATAACGGCCGTTTCAATATCTCTGCAGGCAAAAAAATTACGGTATCTTTTAACGGGCGTACAGAAGGAAAGATTGCAGGCTTTGACAGCAGCGGCACGATAACCGGCAATTTATCAATAAAAGATCAGGAATACAACGGTTATGCTTATCTTAATATGAATACCTCTCTGCTGTCATATAAAGCAGAGCTGAAATTTGAACGAAATAATCTTGCAATTTATATAAAAGGGAAGGCCGGAAAAGGTAATTTCAGCGCTATCGGCAGCTATGATATCAAAAAAAAATATTGGTTTATGGCGCTGCAGGGCTCAAGCATAAAACTTGACCTGCTTTCGAATCTGTTGAAACATGAAAAAAGGCAGAAGGATTTAGGCAGAGGGACATTGAGGGTAAAGCTTGACAACATTTATTACAAACATTTAACTTTGCCGTACGTAACGGCAGATTTCACATTTGACAACGGTTTTATAACATCGAAAAATGTAAAAATCAGATTTCTCGATGCTGTAATGACGGCAAATCTAACATACAGCTCGAACAATTCCTTTATTAAAGGCGTATTCAGATATTCCGGCAGAAACAACAATCTCCTTCTTGATAAGATAGGTTTAACCGGCCAGATTACAGCAGAACGAATTGAAGCAGATGGCAATTTTTTAGTATATTTAAAGAAATCTTACAATGTAAATGTAAGATTCGGTGCATACAAGGGAACCATCAAACGGTTTCCCGCCCTGGTCAAACTGTTGAATTATCTTAGCTTAAAGAACATTCTAACGCTGCGGCTTGCAAATTTTTCAAGAAGAGGATTGAAATATAAAGCTATAAACGGTGCAATTGCGATAAAAGATGGAGTTATGGCTACAAAAACCCCCATTATTTTCAAAGGAGAGTTGAATATGGTTTTTCAAGGTACATACAATACCAAGCAGAACGACATTAACGGAATACTGGGTATCAGAACCTTTACATTAATTAACAAGATAATATCCAAAATACCGATCGTAGGGTGGATATTGACAGGCAAGGATAAAAGCTTTTCAATTATGACATTTTCCGTTAAAGATAAATTGAATAACCCGTTAATTACGCCTATGCCTATAAAAAGTATCGGAACAGGTGTTCTGAATATTATAAAAAGATCCCTTACTTTTCCGTTAGAGATTATTAAGGACACCTCCGGAAGATCATGAACAATTACCCTGAACCTCAAATCGGCCTCCTATGCATTGTAAATCTTTGTAATAGTCCGACTGTTATCTGTAATCTGTGTTTTGATTAGAGATGAATTGGATTTTCAACGGGACGCTCAGAATTAACGGAGGTATCTTTAAATGAAAAATATAATAGATGAACTGAAAAAAAGAGTTATAGTTGCCGACGGTGCTATGGGAACGGAGCTTCAGAAATATGACATTTTAAAAAGCGGAGAATCTCCGGAATCGCTTAATCTTACAAACCCCGGAGCCATTCTCGGTATTCATAAAAATTATATCGATGCAGGAGCTGAGATTATCGTAACAAACAGCTTCGGTGCAAACAGAATTAAGTTGTCGGATTTCGGCTTGGATGATAAAGTAGCTCAAATAAACACAAATGCGGTGACTATTGCCGCAAAGGCTGCAGAGGGAAGAGCTGTGTGGGTTGCCGGAAGTATAGGTCCGACGGGAAAATTTGTTGAACCTAACGGGGAATTGACGTTTGCCGAAGCGATAGCTGTTTTTAGTGAGCAGGCCGAGCTTCTCTGTAAAGCCGGAGCGAATCTTATAACGCTTGAAACTTTTATGGATATAAAAGAGCTGAAAGCCGCACTAATAGCAGTAAAGTCGGTTACGGACATTCCTGTTATAGCTATGATGACATTCACCGAAACGGAGAGAACTCTGCTGGGAACGACTCCTGAGGCTGCTGCTGTAGTTGCCGATGCGCTTGGTGCCGATGTTATCGGAGCAAACTGCGGGCTTGGAACAGACAAAATCTATAGCATTGTAAGCAGAATGGCAGCAGTTACCAACAAACCTCTTATTGCTCAGCCCAATGCCGGTTTGCCGAGATTTTCCTCAGGCAAGATAAAATTTCAGGAATCAAGTGAGGACATGCTTTCTTCGATGAAAAACTTTTCCTTCTATCCGTCCATTATCAAAGGATGCTGCGGAACCGACCCGTCATATATACGCCTGATAAAAAGCAATATAGAAGCCGGCCCGCACAGAAATTCTGCTGCTGCGGCAACAAGAGTAGCGTCTGCCTCCGATCTTGTGGAGTTTGGCTACGAGAGACCGTTTGTCATGATTGGAGAGCGAATGAACCCGACAGGAAAACAGTTGCTGCGCGAGGCTTTAGTCAATAATAAGACAGCTCCCTACAGACAAGAGGCGGCAAAGCAGGTAGCAGAGGGTGCGAGAATATTAGATCTTAATGTGGGTGCTCCGGGTGTTGATGAAGTTATGCTTATGCATAAGATGGTGCTTACCATAGAAAGTGTCGTTTCGGCTCCGTTAGTAATCGATTCTCCGAACAGTGCCGCTCTGGAAAGCGGTTTGACGGCTTCAGATGGAAAATCGATAATCAATTCCGTGAACGGAACCGATGAAAGCATAAAAACCGTTCTGCCGCTTGCAAAAAAATATGGGGCTGCGGTTATAGTGCTGCTTCTTGATAAAAAAATACCTAAAACTGCGGAAGGAAGATTAAAAATTGCGGAAAGGATAGTTAGACGAGCGGATCTTCTCGGTATTCCAAGAGAAAATCTTATTGCAGACCCTTTGACTTTAACTGTAGGTTCCGAGGGCAAATCGGTAAATGAGACATTAAAAACCATAAAACTTATAAAAGAACGACTAGGTATTTCAACCACAATGGGACTATCCAATGTCTCCTACGGTCTTCCGCAAAGGACATTTATTAATGCGGCATTTCTTGCAATGGCGATGGAAAATGGGCTTGACAGTGCGATCTGCAATCCTGACGACCGGCTTCTGCATGCGATATCGCTTTCCTCAGACATGATTAAAGGGAGAAAAGATTCAGATGCGAGATATATAAAACATGCTCCCGATATCAAAATAGGGACGACTTCAGGCATCCGAAAAAAGGCCGAATTTGACAATCCGTTTGATGAAGATTCTTCTGAAGCCAAACTATATACTGCTATCATAGAAGGGTCGGATGAAACAATAGATATCGCATCAAACCTTTTGAACAAAATGAGCCCTTCTGAAATATTGGAAACCGTAATGATCGAGGCTCTTCAGACTGTAGGTACGCTCTACGAAAAAAAAATCTATTTTTTACCTCAAATGATAAAATCCGCCAATTCGGCAAAAAGACTGGCAAAGCACCTGAAGCAGTTTATCGCTCAGGATAAAACCAGCACAAAAGGAACCGTTGTGATGGCGACGGTAAAAGGCGACATACATGATATAGGAAAAAATATTGTTGCTTTGATGCTTGAAAATGCCGGATACAGAGTGATTGATTTGGGAAAAGATGTGGAAAATAAAGATATTGTTGAAGCAGCCGTAAAATACAAAGCGGATATCGTAGGTCTTTCGGCTTTAATGACAACAACTATGCAGCAAATGGGAAATGTGATAAAGCTGCTCAAAAAACATAATATTCCAACTATAGTGATGGTTGGCGGAGCTGCGGTCAACAGTGATTTTGCAAAATCAATCGGGGCTGAGGGCTATTCGGAAGATGCGGTTTCGGCAGTCAGACTCGCAGATCTCTTAATAAAGGGCAGCTACGGTAAAGCCGGGCACACAAAGATCGACGACTAATATATTGAAAAAGATACTTACAGCTATCTATATTAATTGCAGGCGTTCCGGACGATTGAATTCAGAGTGATTCATAGATACCTATAATGCTGGCACAAAAATAGAAAAGAATGGAGGAATGAATATGAAAATGATTCGGTTTTTACTGATTTTTGCTGCTGCAGGACTGTTTTCTGCGACAACATATGCCTATCAACTGCACACGCTTCCAAACGGACTTAAGATAGTTACGGAAGAGAACCATTCAAGCAAAGTCATAGCTGCCAGCATATGGGTAAAAGTGGGAAGTGCAGATGAATCCGAAAAAGAGGCCGGCATCAGCCACCTTATAGAACATATGACATTTAGAGGTTCAAAACGATACAAATCCGGAGAACTTGCAAAGATTGTGGAGGAAAACGGCGGCAGAATTAATGCCTTTACCTCAAAGTCGGAAACGGTTTTTCACTTTGTTGTCGCATCAAAGCAGTTTAAAAAGGTGTTTCCTGTTTTTGCGGATGCCGTTATTAATCCAACATTTAACAGTGCTCTGCTTGCAAAAGAAAAGAAACCGGTACTTGAGGAATATCGCATGGATAGAGATGAGCCTTCCAGAAGGTTTATGAATGCGGCTATCAGCGAGAGCTACGGAGTAAAAAGATACGGAAGGCCTACTATCGGATATCCCGACAATGTAAAAAGATTTACCAGGGCGGATCTGCTGCGCTATCACAACAAGTGGTATCTGCCGAACAACATGGTTGTTGTTGTAGTCGGGGATTTCGATACAGCTTCAATGGTTGAACAGATACAAAAGATATTTGGGAAATTGGAAAGATCGGCCGTTATCCATAAAAGACCGCCGGCAGAACCTCATCAATTTAAATTTTTTCATGTAACCGCTCCATCGGAGAGTGAACATCTGTTTCTGTCATACCCGATTCCGGGCATCAGAAATGCCGATAGTGCGAAACTTGATCTGCTGGCTGGAATCCTGGGCGGATCATCGTCAAGCCGTCTGAACGAGGCGCTAATTGAAACCGGGCCGCTCGCTGATTCTGTTTATGCCTATGCAATGACCCCTGAATATCCCGGACTATTCATCGTTCAGGCTGTCTCCGAGCCGAAAAATATCATTCCGGTATATAAAATTATCCTTGCTCAGATAAGAAAAATACAGATTGACGGGGTTTCAAAACAGGAACTTGATGATGCCAGGCTTTCACTTATTGCAGATTTCATACGTCAGCGCAGTACAATTCCGGGCAGAGCTATGCAGCTCGGCCAATTTGCGATAATGAATATGCTTAATTTTGAGTCTCAATATATCAAAAAATTGAAAGCAATAACCCGAACGGATATAAAACAGACAGCAAGGAGATATCTCAATCCCAACCGTCTTACCGTAGGCACGTTATATAAGAAGCAGATTGTTTCGGCTGCAATGATTAAAAAACTAAGCCTTCAGAAAATAAGTGCGATCAATAAATTTGTTTTAAAAAACGGCATAAGGGTAATTATCAAGGAAAATCATTCGTCAGAGACATTGAGTATTTTTGCGGTATTTAAAGGAGGGCAGCTTCTTGAACCCAAAGGAAAGGCCGGAATAAGTCATCTGACTGCAGCTATGCTAACGAGGGGCTCAAAAGGATTAAAAAGGAAGGAAATTTTAGAGCAGTTAGACAAAACGGCGGCTTCCATAAACGGTTTTTCAGGAAGAAACAGCTTAGGGTTATCAGGTAATTTTCTCTCAAGATTTTTCAAACCCGATTTTAGATTATTTGCCGATCTGCTGCTTCATCCCGTATTCCCGAATAGTCAATTAAAAATAGTAAAAAAAGAGACGCTTGATTCCATAAAGAGGGAACAAGAACGGCTAACCACCATATTATTCAAAAATGTAAACAAATATATTTACAACAACCATCCTTACTCGCTCGATGAGCTGGGAGATGTCGATACGATCAAAGCAATTAAAAGAGACAACTTAGTAAATTTTTACAAAAAAATAGATGTTCCGAAGAATATGGTCATTTCCATAGTGGGAGATATTGATACGAAAATTGTTCTGCAGGCTGTCAGGGACGCCTTCGGGAATATGAAAGGCGGCAAGATGGTCAGCTATCCGTCTTATACGGTAAAACCTGAATATAAACCTGTATATCTGCACAAAAATGCGCTGCAGTCCAATATCGCTTACAGCTGGATTACCGGAGGTATAAAATCAAAAACATATCCGGTTCTCGATATTATTTCTGCGGCGCTTTCGGGGCAAAGCGGCATACTGTTTACCGATTTAAGAGATAAACACGGCACATCGTATGTAGTGACTTCATTCTTAAGACCGGGAATAGGCATAGGATCATTTACGATCTATATGGCAACAAGAAAGGGCAACCTGAAACAGAGCTTAACTCTTCTGAATAAAGAGCTTGTCAAACTAAAAGGCGGTTTAAGCAAGAAAAGAATTAACGCGGCAAAACGCTATCTTATCGGAAATATTCGATTGTCGCTGCTCTCTAATTCCGCCCAGGCTCAGGACTATTCTCTGGATGAGCTGTATGGACTTGGATACATGTATAACCGGAAATATTATAAAAGGGTTAAGGCAATAACAGACAAAGAGATAAATAACACTATGAATCATCTTCTGAACTCAAAGCATCTCATGGTGATTTTGGGACCGGAAAGACCATGACAAATGGAGGAAATATGTTAGAAGAGCTTGACAAACTTATAAGGGATTATGTAAGGCCGGATTCATTTCCATTGGCTGTAAAACTTTGGAAAAAAGGGGATCCTGTCCCGGATAGAATAAAATCTCCGACAGAGCTTGGATTTGATTCTGCGATATGTCAGACATTCGGGATTTCGAGGCGATATGGATGGAGTATGCTGCTGAAAAAGGAAGAGATCTCCTGCCCGCTGGCACTTGAGGCTTTCGGATTCAAGCCGATAGATGATTTTTATAAAAATGGCAATCTGACTGCAGGAATGTATACCAAAGATAATTCCGCAGGAAAGAAAACCGAGTCTGCCGTTCCCAAGCTGAAATTCGGCAGATATGACGGTCTGATAGTTGCCCCTCTTTCGAGGGCAGATTTCGCACTTGATGTTGTTGTTGTATATTGTAATCCGGCGCAGCTTATGCGGCTTGTTTCAGCTGCGCTCTATAACGAAGGCGGAAGGCTAAGCTCATCGTTTGCTTCGAGAATCGACTGTGCCGATGAGATTATTTCTACGGTTAGTGAGAAGCGGTGCAAAGTTGTCTTGCCTTGCTACGGGGACAGAGTTTTTGGAGGTACTCAAGACAGTGAAATGGCATTTTCTATTCCTAAGGAAAAAATTAAAGAAATCATCGAAGGATTGAAGGGAACACAAAAGGGCGGGGTCAGATATCCGATACCTCAATTTCTGCGTTTCTCGGCAAAATATCCTCCGAATTATGAAAAGTTGAGAAGCATACTGGCCGAACAAGTATAGTAGTATCATTGAGTACAGAGCGGTATCGAACGATTTATATACCTTTCATATTTTTAACAAATACGATGAAAAATTGCCTATAGAGCAGAAAGAGCATTCTTTTTGATTGAATTCCGATCCACTTGCAGCGGTCTCCTATAGGGAACAAATATTTTCTCAAGCTGATAAATCGAGCGAGTTTATTGTGCAGCGGTTTCTTTATCCAATATCCTCTCTCTATTTTCCGAATGAATAGCTGTATTAGCGCAGATATTCAGATTGATGTTAGGCGATCCATCCTTGAAATGTTAGGTCGTCAAGCTATAATATCAACTTAAGCGCCCATAGCTCAGCTGGATAGAGCATCAGTTTGCGGAACTGGAGGCCGGAGGTTCGAACCCTCTTGGGCGCACCATCTCAAGCTGTATAGCTATGTAGACTAATTATCAACTGCAATCTAAATATACCGATTTTGACATTAAAATTAATCGCTCAAAGCTGTAAAATACCGGCTTGGCTTTTCTGTTTTAGTTTGTAGTTCTTGCTCTACTAGTCCGTCTTCGTCAAAAATAATCTCAAATATGCCTTTTTAGGAGTTTTTATGACAGTGAGACCACTGCACAGTAAGCAGATACACAGAAGTCAAAGAAAGGGTGAGATTTAGAAATTAAAATTTGAGGTACTAACCGGTTAGTTTGAGAATTTTAATTTCCTGAAGATTGCCCTTTATTTGACTTCCCTGCGGGCTTTATGAGGTTTCC
>CAJVZA010000041.1 GCA_913009315.1 uncultured Hippea sp. | reverse complement strand
GGAAGAACAAAAGAGGATATTGAACTTGTACGGAATCAAGAAACTGAATGTACCGATTGTAGTATAGAACTTTTTAAATAATCTGTTAACTGTAGGAGATTATATTGACTTTATGGTTGAAGATCGGGTTAAAGAGACCGTCGCATAATAAACAGATTCACAACTTTTTGTGCAGCGGTCTCTTTGAGATAAAAGCAGCATATTAACGGCCGGATTTTACTTTTAGATTATTTTTATTAAACTTAGCTATAGTTTAATAAAACATCGGAGGTAGATTATGTTGATTGGAGTTCCGAAAGAGATCAAGGAATCTGAAAAGAGAGTAAGCATTACACCGTATTCAGTTAACCAGATTGTTAGAGCGGGTCATCAGGTGATCGTTGAATCAGGCGCAGGAGAGGGCAGCTTTTTTGCCGATAAACAATACAGAGCGGCCGGTGCCGGGATTGTAAAAACTGCAGACGAGGCATGGAATGCCGACATGGTTGTCAAGGTAAAAGAACCTATGGAGTCGGAATTTAAATATTTCAAAAAAGGCAAGCTGCTTTTTACCTATCTTCATCTTGCATCATCGAAAAAATTGGCAGAAGCACTTCTATCTTCCGGCATAACAGCCTTTGCGTATGAGACGGTTGTTAAAGACGGCAAGCTGCCGCTGTTAGCTCCAATGAGCGAAATTGCCGGCAAAATAGCATCGCTCGTTGGATTTTTTTATCTTTCCGAGCCGTTTGGAGGGAATGGAGTTTTGCCATCCGGTGTTCCGGGAGTACTTCCGGCAAAGGTGCTTGTTATAGGAGCCGGAGTTGTAGGACAAAATGCCGCCCTTGTTGCCAAAGGTGTCGGCGCAGATGTCACAATAGCCGATATAGACACCGATAAGCTCAAGACAATGGAAGAATTTGGATTAAAAACGATTTATGCTCATCCGCTGGCAGTAGCAAATGCAGCAAAACTGTCTGATCTTGTTGTAGGGGCAGTACTTGTTCCGGGAGGTTCGGCACCAAAGATTATTACAAAAGAAATGATAATGGATATGAAAGAGGGTTCAGTGATTGTTGATGTTGCGATTGATCAGGGAGGCTGCACCGAAACATCACGCCCCACCACTCATCTCAATCCTGTATTTAAAACCGGAGGAGTAACTCAATATTGCGTTACAAATATGCCTGCCGCTTATGCCGCAACCGCGACAGAGGCGCTTTCTAATGCAACTTACGACTATATAATAAAAATTGCAGACGGTTGGAAAAAAAGTTTGCAAGATGATGAAGGACTTATGGCGGGACTCAATATTCACGACGGAAAAATAACTCATTCTGAGGTTGCCAAATCACTAAATCTACCTTATGTTTACCTATATGATATAATTTAGGAGGTAAATATGGGTGATTTTTTGAATAAAAACAGTCATTTGGCAGATTTTATAGATAACGGGACTACAAAATCTACGCTTATTGAGATAGCAGAATCAAAGAATGTTTCGATTGATTTTGATAAGAATCCAACGATTGCCGAGTTAGCCGATCTTCTTGATGTGGAAACACCGGATCTTCTGTTGGTAATGAATGAGAAAAACGGAACTCTGCCGTTATTTTTGTCGGCACATCCTGAACTTGCTCCAAAAGCGACTTCAAAAGAAAAGCCGGACTGGATAGATAAGGCCGATATAATCGATCTTGATGTAAGAGACGATATAGCGCATGGCAGGGATCCGTTTGGTGCAATCATGAAGGCAATTTCAGGAATCGGAGGAAATATCCTGCATCTTATTAATATTTTCGAGCCCGCTCCGCTATATTCCGTGTTGGAAAGAAAAGGCTTTGACCATTATTCCGAAGAAAAAGAAGGTATTTGGCATATCTATTTTTTCAACACAGGCATCAAACAGCAGTCTCCGGAGAGCGGCAGCATATTCAAACCGCATCAGGAAGAACAGCCGAATAATCATACGATTGATGTCAGAGGACTGGAGCCGCCTCAACCGATGGTAAAAATCTTTGAAGCGCTTGAAACACTTCCCAAAGGAGAAGTTTTGACGGTTCATCATTTCAAAAGACCCAAACATCTTTATCCCCGGCTCGAAGAGCATGGATACGTTGTTGAAACCAACCAAGTGTCAGACGATCATATAATACTAAAAATTCACAAATGAGCGGAGATTTATCCACAGAATTTGCGCCGCCGCTTGACATAGTTGAACGCTATTTCATAGCTGCCGCTTTAATGCTTGCACTGTTGTTTGTTTTGCTGATATCGGAACCCTCTATCATACTTGGGGGTTCCGTATCGTTTAGAACCGCAGCTGCTACTCACTTTGCAACACTTGGATTTATTTCAATGGTAATGATAGGCGCTCTTTATCAGATGACGCCTGTCATTCTTGAGGTCAGAATCTACAGTTATCCTCTCGCAAGATTACAATTCTGGATCTATCTGATCGGCACAATAGGTATTATTGCCTCATTTTTCTTCGGAAATTTCAAAATGGTCACTGTATTTGTTGAGATTTTAACGCTTGCAGTAATATTGTTTGCCGTAAATATCGGTATCAGTCTGTTTAGAATAAAACGCTGGAAAATTAATGGCGTTTTTATTGTGCTCGGTATTATTCATTTTGTTCTCGCAGCTATTACTGCAAATTTTTTGATAGCTTCGCTTAATCACAACATTGGTATCAGCTTCAAAGATCTCCTGTTTTTTCATATCGATTTCGCCGCTGTAGGATGGCTTTTATTTATAATTATCGGCGCATTGCTTGAGTTATTTCCAATGTTCTTATTGAGCAGAGGTTATAATACGATTCCGTCTAAAATAGGTGCCGTATTGCTGCTGGCAGTTATCTGGCTGCCGGTTGCCGGTAAACTTTTGAAAATCAATATACCTGTTTTTTTTGAAATATCTTTGTTTATCGTGTCGTCCGTTTTAATCATCTATCAAGTTTTAATGATTTATCAAAAAAGAATGAGAAGGAGACTTGACATTCCTCTTTCAGCATCAAGGGCGGCATTTCTCTTCTTTGCAGCTGCGATTATAACAAAAGTTGCGGGTTTGAGTTGGCAGCTTGCCGGTTTTCTCTTTTTTATCGGATTCTGCGGTACTTTAATCTTTGGTCAACTTTACAAGATTTTTCCGTTTCTGGTCTGGTTTCACAGGTATGGCAGTCTGATAGGAAAAGAAAAGGTGCCTATGCTTGCCGATATGCTGGACTCTAAAATTATGCGATATCAAGAAGTCAGTTGGTATATAGCTATTGCTTTAGTGTCTATTGGTCTAATAGCGCAAACCACCGCTCCTATTATTATCGGCTCCGCAACCGCTATTTTCAGCATAGGGGCATTTGCCGTAAACTTTAAAAAGGTTCACCGGCATTTAAAAACGATTTAGCATGCTGTGGTGTGGTTTCTTGGGACCAGCGGAACATTTTGTTTCTGCTCGATTCGTGAAATGCCGCCCCTGCAGCACACCGTCATTCGGTAAAGTTTTCCGGGATGGTGCCAATCATAAGCGTGAGATCGTATACTAAACATATCAAGTAATCCGGCTTTGACAATACAAAATCAAAGTGCTATTTGATACGGAGCAGCGGGAGATGAATAAGAACATATTAAGCGTCCACAGAAGATAGAGAAAGAGTAAGATTTAATAACTACCTTACGCACTAAACAGTCGTTTCTTTTTCTTCCTTCTTTTTATTGAGTATATCTCTTAAGTCGTCTCCGCTTAAGGTTTCTTTCTCCATAAGAAGTTTTGCAACTTGCTCCAATTCATCTCGATTCTCTTCAAGTATTTTTCTGGCTTTAGATCGCGCTTCGGATAGTATCTTCTGAACACTTTTCTCTATAATCTTTTTCGTTTCTTCGCTTATGTCGCTGTAAGCAGAAGAATAGGGAGTTCTTAATGGAAATTTTTGAATGTCATCAAATATTATAGGTCCCACCGTATCATCCATTCCAAGCCTTGTAACCAGTGATTTAGCCATATCGGTTGCCCTTGCAAGATCGTTTTGAGCTCCGGTAGATACATCATCAAATATTATCTCCTCAGCAACTCTGCCTCCGAAAAGCATAGCAATCTTATCCATTATCTCATCCTTTCTCATAAGATATCTGTCTTCAAGCGGTCGCTGAGACGTGTATCCCAATGCAGCAAGACCTCTTGGTATGATAGAGATTTTCTGAACAGGTTCAGAAAATTTGACCATCTCAGCCACTATTGCGTGACCTGTTTCATGGTATGCAATAATCTTTTTTTCATTAACATTTATTCGTCTGCTTTTCCTCTCGAGTCCAACCTGCTGACGTTCAATAGCCTCTTCAAGATGCTTCATCTTGACATCGCTTGCATTTTCTCTGCCTGCCAAAAGTGCCGCTTCATTAGTAACATTTGCAATATCCGCTCCTGAAAGTCCGACCGTCTGCTGAGCAAGCCTTCTTGAGTCAACCTCGCCGGCAAGCTTTATCTTTTTCAGATGGACTTCGAAAATTTCTTCTCTACCATCCAAATCAGGCTTATCAACCAAAATTTGCCTGTCAAAACGTCCCGGTCTTAGTAACGCCGGATCCAGTATCTCCGGTCTGTTGGTTGCCGCAAGAATAATGACTCCTCCGCTGGAATCAAATCCATCCATTTCTGCCAACAGTTGATTTAGCGTCTGTTCTCTCTCATCGTTTCCGCCTGTAACGGAACTTATTGCCCTGCTTTTACCTATAGTATCTATTTCATCGATAAAAACGATACAGGGAGCCATTTTTTTAGCAGTTTCAAAAAGATCTCTTACCCTTGACGCACCCACACCAACAAACATCTCTACAAACTCAGAGCCCGATATACTAATAAAGGGCACTCTTGCCTCACCGGCAACAGCTCTCGCCAATAAAGTCTTACCTGTTCCCGGAGGCCCGACAAGCAGCACACCCTTAGGTATTCTTCCGCCAAGACGCTTAAATCTCTGAGGATCTTTCAGAAATTCAACAACCTCGCTCGTCTCCTCTTTTGCCTCTTTTTCTCCTGCCACATCGTTGAATGTTGTTTCGGGCCTCTGATTCGTATAAATCCTGAATCTTCCTTTTCCAAAACCAAATATACTGGTACTCGAATTTTTCATTCTACGGCTCAGCATATACCAAACAAAGAATAGAATGCCGAACGGTAATATCCACCCAAATATGAGGTTATTAAGCCAATCTGACGAAATAACGCCATCTACTTCGACTCCGTGCTTAAGCAGAAGATTGACAAGATTCTTATCTTCCACCTTTATGACTGAAAATAGAGAATTCTTGCCATCAACTGCATAGCTTCCTTTTATATAACTTCTACCTATGGATACCTTCTTTACTTTATTAGCCTTAACAAGCTGGATAAATCTGCTGTAGCTGATGGTTTCAGAAGGAAATTTTGCAAACGATTGATATATATAAATAAGAATAATAGCAGCAATCGCATACCACAAAAAAAGTTGAAGTTTTTTGGGAGGATCGAATTTGGGTAGATTTTTATTCATCAGCCTAAATCAATCGTAATATAGATCGTTGCTCTTCCGCGATGAATCAGCAAAAGAATAGGGGTCTTTTTCATAGCCGACTTTAAGACTCTTCTATAATCGTTCATATCTTTGATCTGATTTCTATCTATCTCCAGAATAACATCTCCCGGAGCAAGTCCCGCCTCAGATGCAAGTGAACCCGGATTAACTGCTTCAATAACGACTCCTGTTGAATCTTTGAGTCTGTATCTTGCTTTTAAGCCGGGGGTAATTGGAGAGACACTTATACCGAGCTTTTTATTTAAGGCAGAGCGCTCTTTATTTTTGACAATCTGCGAAACAGTCTTAGAAAGTTTTGCACTTTTTTCTATGGTGGTTCCGTTTCTGATGAGGGTTATATTTACTACCGTTCCGGGCTTATAAGAACCGATTTTTATAGCTAAACCGGTGGGACCTTTTATTGTGCTGCCGTTAACTTTTATAATAACATCACCCCGCTTAATTCCGGCCTTCTGTGCAGGGGTTCCTTTAAGCACATCCGAAACAAGCACACCATTGGTATTTTTCAGATGAAACGCTTTTTTTATATCTAAGGTAACCGATTGCATATATACACCGAGATAACCTCTGTTGATATGTCCCGATCTGAGCTGCGGCAAAAGATTTTTTGCTATATTTATTGGAATGGCAAAACCAATGCCCTGCCCCGAAGCTATGATAGCTGTATTAATACCAATTGCTTCTCCATAAATATTTACAAGGGGACCTCCTGAATTGCCGGGGTTAATCGCTGCATCCGTCTGAAGAAAATTATCGTACGGACCGTCTCCGATAACCCGACCTTCCGCGCTTATTATTCCTGAGGTTACGGTACCGTTGAGACCGAAAGGATTTCCGATTGCAAGCACGCTGTCTCCAATCTGAACTTTGGATGAATCACCTAATTTTATAGTTGGGAGATTGTTTGCATCGATTTTTACAAGCGCAATATCGGTTTTTTTATCAGCGCCGATAACTTTGCCCTTAAAAACCCTTCCATCGGGCAAAGTTACTTTTATCTTATCTGCCTTGGCTATCACATGATTGTTTGTCAAAATATACCCGTTCTTAGTTATTATAAAGCCTGATCCCAGGGAACGTTCAATATATTTACGCGGCATATTGGGAAAGTTTCTGAGAAACTGACCGAAAAAACGTTCGAATGGGTCATTCTGACCAAAAAACTGATGAAATTTGCCGTACTGTCTGTTAACAACAGTATGCGAAATGCTTATGTTAACAACAGCCTTCAAATCCTGTTTACTGATTTGCTGAAAGGTTAATCTCGTTTTATTTTTCCATGGAAGCACCGAAGCATTCGATGTTGATCCGATCATAAACAAGCTTATAAAAATAATTGCTAAAAATTTCTTCAAACTATGCCTCCTGTCATCTACTTAGTCGATTTCATTCTATATATTCTACCACTGCGCGCCGAAAGATAAAGGAATCCATCATAAAAAACCGGTTTTGATGCAAAACCAGAACCGTCTATCATTTCTCTCCATAATATCCTCCCATTCTCCGATATTGCATATAGGTAGCCATTCAAAGTAGGTTGATATATGGTTTTGTCAAGCATAACGGCTGATCCGATCAGTGGTTTTTTGCTGATATTTACTTTCCATAATAAATTTCCGGTATCCGTATCGTACGAAGAGATATTACCGTCAAGATCTGAAACAATCAATTCATTCGGACTTAAAATCAGATCGGCCGCAGCAGGAACACTCACCTTCTTCCATAAAAAATGAAAATTTTTATCAAAAGATGCAACAATACCGTTTACTGTTGTTATATATATATTCCCCAAAATATCAACGGCCGGACGCGAATCGATATCTTTTGCCGTATCCGGATCCTCGACTGCAGGATTTGCCTCCACAGATTGGATAACATTGCCATTTCTTATTTTATAAAGAAATCCGTCATCTGTTGCAACAATAAGATTTCGGCCGTTTATAACCGGAGATGCTTCTCCCTTCATTTCTATTCGAGCATTCAGAAAATGATTATTCCACAAAATAGTGCTTTTATCGACTGCATAAAGCGTCTGATTACTGTCAAGAAAATACGCCTTTCCTTTGGAGCAAGTCGGAGCCGAGTAAACAGGAGCACCCGTCTGATGTTTAGTTAGACTGCCTTTATCAATGTTATATGAGTATATATTTCTATCTATATCTGAAAAATAAAGTGTCCCTTCGGATATGCATCCGGAGAATCCGATTCCATGATCAACCTTCAGCAATTTTATAATCTTACCGTTCTGTGCAGCTATCTTATATAACCATCCATCTTCATCTCCAATATAAAGATTATTTCCATAGACCGTTATATTCTGTTTTGATAACCTGCCTATGCTATAAGATTTGTTTATCATAAGCGGTGGACTGAATCTCTTATTATACCAGTTTGATGTTCCCTTTTCTATTAAATTACCGGCGAGAACAGTACTGTTCTGTATTTTTTTGCCGATATTGGAAATATTAAAATGCTGTTCTTTTGCGCAGCCCGATAATGCAGCAAAAAGAAAAAACCCTATTATCATCCGCTTCATTTTATCACCTCTCTCAAAAGCTCTCTATTGTTATTAAAGACAATCTCCGCCTGACTTTCAGATAAAGCGGCACCCAATAAAACCTCTTTTGCCGCTTCGAGCGTCAGCAGATCTGAAACAGTGTGACTATCCGAATCGATAATTAGTCTGGCGCCGCATTCGGTTGCCAGTTTTGCCACATGGCCGTTTGTTAAGCTGTGTCCCCTGCGCGAAGTTATTTCGAGAGCAACGCCTTTTTCTTTTGCAAGCATTACATTTGCCCTGCTTATCAAGCCTGGATGAGCCAAAATATCAACACCGGCTTCTATCGCTGCGCGATTGGTTCCTTTTGCCACAGGCTCAACAATCGTTTCACCGTGAACAATAACAATTTCAGCACCGAGAGAACGCGCCGCTCCGGTAAGATCAGCTATTGCCTCCGGCGGAACATGAGTAATTTCAACTCCGGCCAAGAGAATAATTCCATAATATTTTTCAATATAAGATTTTACTTTCAGTGTTGAGCTGATCAGTTCCTCTACATTGGAAAAATCGCAATGATCCGTTATTGCAACTGCCTCATATCCGACAACTGACGAGCGCCTCGCAAGCTCCGAAATCAGAAGTTCCCCGTCACTATTGAATGTGTGCGTGTGAAAATCTATCACAAATTATCTCCTTTTTAATAACCTGCCTTACGCGTTAAATAGCCTTTCGATCAAAACCAAGAGGTATGCCGCCATGTTGCCTGCACGGTTAGTGCTGCAGGCAGTCAATGCAAGACGGCCTTCTCTGTGCAGACCACCGTCAATATTGTTTGAATCAGCCGCAACCGCTCCTGCGCAAAGCCGTCTCCCGCCTAAAAGCGGGATAAATTTCAAATACATTAAAACAATACTAATATACCTTATACCAATTTAAAACAAGATTTTTCTATTGTCAACATTGCAAAGCATAAAAATTGTTATAAAATTAATAAATATGAAAATTTTAGGAATTGATCCTGGAAGCAGAATGTTAGGCATCGCCCTGATGGACGGGAAAGAGATTGATCTCAGGGTGCTGAAATTAGATTCCTCCCTTGGTATTCTTGATAAACTGAAAAAGATATATGATGAAATAAGCCTTATCATAAATGAGGAAAAGCCGGACGCTCTTGCTATAGAAAATGCATTTTTAGCCAAGAATCCTCATGTTGCTTTTATACTTGGTCAAGTAAGATCTTCAGTGCTTATGGCAGCTCTCAATTTGAACACAAAAATATATGAATATGATCCTACAGAGGTAAAGAAGGAGCTGACAGGATATGGAAGAGCTACGAAGCAGCAGGTAAAAACTATGCTTGAAAAAATTCTGAATATAGAGATAGGCGATCTTCCGTTTGATGCATCCGATGCGTTGGCGGTTGCATGGTGCCACAGCTGTATGTTTAACGGAAGAATAAAAGATGTTTAAATATAAAAAAAGTTTGTTGTTAATTGCAGCTTTGTTTATTGGGATCTCTTTGATATCGGGATGCAAGAGCGACATAACTAAAAGATCAAGACTCCAAACAGAAGTCAGAAATCAGACCGACTCGCTATCGTTTCATCTTTTAGACGGTAAAACCGTAAATTTGTCAAAAGATAAGGGAAAGGTTGTAATTCTGAATTATTTTGCAACATGGTGTCCTGCATGCAAAGCCGAAATGCCCGAACTTACAGAACTTTACAGAAATTATAAAAATAGGGGCTTTGATATAATCAGTATAAGCACCGATCGTCAGATAGCTGACGTACCTGCTTTTGTAAAACAGTTCAGCATTCCTTACAGGGTAGCGTTGGAAAATCCGAAAAACCGGCCTGTTGTCGGTTCCATCGAATATCTTCCAACAAATATAATTATAGATAGACAAGGAAAAATATATAAGCGCATTATAGGCATAATTCCTCAAGCCGAGTGGAGAGCACTCATAGAAAAACTTTTACGGGAGAATAGATGAAAGTCATAGTAACGGACAATATTGCAGCCGACGGAATAGATATATTGAAAGCTGCCGGACTGAATGTTGAAGTCCTGGCGGATCTGCCCAAAGATAAACTTCTGAACCATCTGTCGGATACGGATGCTGTTGTAACAAGAAGTGCTACAACGGTTGATAAAAAATTTTTGGATGCAGCCGAAAATCTCAAAGTTATCGTCAGAGCCGGCGTTGGAATTGATAATGTTGATATAACGGAAGCATCAAGAAGGGGAATACTTGTTATGAATGTTCCGGCCGCAAATACTATTGCTGCAGCCGAGCATACTATGAATCATATACTTTCCTGCCTGAGACTGCTTCCATACTCCCACAATGAGTTAAAAAATAAAAAAATATGGAATAGAAAGAGGTGGATGGGCAAGGAACTTTATGGCAAAACAGTCGGCATAATAGGCTTTGGTCATATAGGACCCGAGGTGGCAAAACGCTGCATTGCTTTTAATGCTGAGGTGCTGGTCTACGATCCATATATTGATCCCAAAAAGGCAACAAATATGCACTGCAAATATTTGTTCTCGGTTGAAGAGCTGATTAAAGAAAGCGACATAATAACAATACATACTCCAAAAACCGAAGAAACGATCAATATGATTGCAGCAAACGAGCTGAAAATTGCGAAAGACGGAGTAATTCTTATCAACTGTGCCAGAGGCGGACTGTACAACGAAAAAGATCTTTATGAATCACTAAAATCAGGCAAAGTTTCTGCGGCCGGAATAGATGTTTTTGAACACGAACCATGTATAGATTCACCGTTTTTGTCGCTTGAAAATATAATAGTAACACCTCATCTTGGAGCCAACACGCAAGAAGCACAATCCCGAGTTGCCATAGAAGCCGCCGGTGAGGTAATTAACGCCTTAAATGGAAAAGGCTTTACAAACGCCCTGAATTTACCCATGCCTGACAAACAGCTGCCGGCAAATTTGTCGCCGTTCTTAAAACTTGCTGAAAAAATGGCAAAAATCCTTAAAACAATTATGGATGGAACGGACAAAAAAATCGAAATTTCTTCTTCAGGGCCGATTGCGGAATTTACACCGATTCTGAAACCGTTTATCTATGTCGGAATGCTGAAAGAATATCTTAAAGAAAGCTTGAATTATGTAAATGCAGGTATTGTTGCGGAGGAACGAGGCATCATTACTCTTGAAACGGCAACAACAAAAAGCAAAAACTTTACAAATCTTTTAAAACTTACGTTAACAACATCGACCGGTACACGTTCCATCTCAGGAACTATTTTTGAGTCAGGTCAATCACGCATCGTAAGCTTCGATGATTTCAGTATCGAGGTGGAACCGAAACCTATCCTTATATTCATGAAAAACCGTGACATTCCGGGATTTATCGGAAATGTCGGTACAATTTTGGGTAAAGCCTCAATAAATATAGCGGATTTCAGACTTGGCAGACAAAAGATTGCGCATGAGGCAATATCATTTATAAGTGTTGACACTCAGCTATCAAAAACTGTCATCAATCAACTGAAAGCAATTGACGGAACATTAGAAGTTAAACAAATTTTACTATAATTTGCCTACTTCAAGGGCTTTCAACGTAACACTTGATAGCAAAAAAATTTAGCTTATTATGGCGGGTAGTGTGATTATCGGAATAGTATTGGCAGTTTTTATATTTTTTAATGCTCAGAATGCTGCAGCGTGGGGAAGTGCAGCTCATCTGTTTGTTGCAAGTAATTTGATAAACGATTATCTTGGGCAGCTCGGCAAGATTTCAGCATTGCTTTATGCAAATATAGATGCATTTTTTTATGGAAACATAGCACCTGATATAACAATCGGGAAAAAATATTGCAATCCCCTAAACCATTGTCATAATTGGATTGTAGCATTTTCACTTTTGGAGAAGGCGCGCGGCAATCGGGAAAAGGCGTTTGTTTACGGATATTTTTCACATATAGCGTCCGATGTTGCTGCCCATCAGTATTTTATAAGACCTAAACTGGAAAAAAATCGTTTTACTTCTGAAATTCTTCACAGTATCATTGAGTCTAAAGCAGAACTTATGCTTCCCTCAAGATATACCATTTTGTCAAAAGCCGTAATCAACAAAAAATATCCAGACCTCGACAAGCTGCTTAAAAATAGTCTATACGACACGCTATTTTCCTTTTCGACATCTAAATTCCTATTCAGACAAACGGTTAATCTGTTCCCCTCGCATGAATACAGCTCGGAAATCGGAAATCTGTTCAGCAAAAAAGAGCTTTATAACTACCTTGCGTTATCAATCGATTTTACAAAAGATATTCTTATAAACGGAAATAGATCGGCGGTTTTGTCGAAAACGGCGGTAATAAGCAAGCCTTCACATAGGTTTCTAAATCACCTTGCACGCTAAAAAGTATTCTAAAAGACGCATGATACTGAAAAGGCCGGCCGGAAGTCAGGCGCAGAGTGCCGTTCTGACTACAAGGAGCATCGCATGAACAGCAACAAGCAGATTTACGGCAAACTTTGCAGAATATTCGGGAAATCCGGTGTATTTAATGAACTGATCGACAGAACACAATATGCTTATGACGCAACACAGAAGCGCTTTGTGCCTGATTTTGTTGTATTTCCAAAAAATGCACAGCAGATCAGCGAACTTTTTAAACTGGCCGGAAAGGAACAAATGCCGATTGTACCAAGAGGTGCAGGATCCGGCTTTACGGGTGGAGCACTTGCATCTAATGGCGGCATAGTTGCCTCTACTGAACTTATGAACAAAATTGAATCCATAGACACAACGGATCTGACCGCTGTTGTAGAGCCTGGAGTAATAAACTATCTGTTTCAGCAGGAAGTAGAAAAAAAAGGGTTATTTTATCCCCCGGATCCGGCAAGCTGGCAATTCTCAACGCTCGGAGGAAATGTTGCGGAAAATGCCGGAGGCCCGAGAGCGGTAAAATACGGCGTCACAAAAGATTATATACTTGGGTTGGAGGCTGTTCTTCCAAACGGAGATTTCATCAGAGCCGGCTCAAGAAATATAAAGGATGTAGTAGGATACAACATTGCCGGACTGTTAATCGGATCTGAAGGAACATTAGCTTTTATTACGAAAATAATCATCAAACTAATTCCAAAGCCTCAGGCTACTGCAACGGTTTTGGCAGAATTTAAAACTCTTGCAGGAGCTGCCTCATCGGTTCCCCTGATTTTAAACAACAATATACTGCCGACAGCAATCGAATTTATGGATAAATATTCGGTTAATGCCGTAAAAAGATATACCGATATAAGTATCAGCAAAAGCACGGAGGCCATACTCGTAATACAGACAGACGGCTCAAAAACAGAAGCCTCGTCAGAAGCTAAAAAGATTTCAGAGCTTTTGCGTACTAAAGCAGGAGCAGTAGTCAAGGTTGCAACCGATAAAGCGGAAGAGGATTTTCTGTGGCGAGCCAGGCGGAGCGTATCACCCTCTCTCAAAAATATAAGGCCGAATAAAATGAACGAAGATATCGTTGTTCCGCGCAACCGTCTTGATGAAATGGTTGAAAAAACCGATCATATAAGTAAAAAATACGGCCTGCCAATCGTCAACTTCGGTCATGCCGGAGACGGCAATATTCATGTGAACGTTCTTTATGAAAACGGTCAACGAGAAAAGGCCGAGAGTGCGGTATATGAAATTTTTGAGTCTGTTGTTGAACTCGGCGGTACATTGTCAGGAGAACATGGCATAGGAATGGCTAAACAGAAATTTCTGAAACTCGCAAAAACAGAAAGTGAAATTAATATTATGAAATTAATAAAACGTGCTTTTGATCCAAACAATATTTTAAATCCCGGAAAAACAGGATTGTGAAACGATCAAAAGTGAAGCGCAGTCAAAGGATTCCGATTAGGTGCTGTCAAAATCAGAAAGATAAAGAAGACTCCATTGGCGCTGTCTGTTTTTATAAGCACTTCTGTTAATCTATGAACGAGTATCCTGAATATCAAATCAGCTCTCTCTGCATTGTAAATCTTAGTAATCGCTTTACTGCCGCCTGCAATTTACGTCTTGATGAGATCTGTCTGCGTGCAGCATAAAACATGAAGAACGGAAATGAGTTTATAAGGGAAGAACTGGAAAAATGCGTTAAATGTGGTAAATGCCGATGGATTTGTCCGGTATTTGCAGAAGAGCAGAGGGAGCCGTTTGTTGCCCGCGGACATTTTTCACTTTTAGAAGAGCTCAGAAATCAAACCATAAAACCTGAGGGCAGCAGAATAAAAGAGCTTTTCGGAAAATGTATTTTATGTACGAGTTGTGTAGAAATTTGCCCGAATGATGCTCCGACCGATACAATTGTAACATTGGCGAGACACATGCTTTTAGAGCACAGCAGTCTTCCGCTTTACAAAAAGCTGTTTTTTTGGCTTCTTAAGGATAGAAAAAAGCTTGATTTAACGGTAACCGCAGGAGCAGCGGTATCTGTCGCAGCCAAACAGAAAAAAAATGGACAAGAGTTTCCGTTCATTAACCGGTTTTTTCCAAAAATCTATAAGAAGTCACTGCTTCAGTCGCTTCCGGATAACCCCACAAAAGGAGAAAACAACGTTGCGCTGTTTATGTCATGTTTGGTAAATTATTCATACCAATCGGTAGGCTATGCACTTGTTGATATTCTAAAAAAACTCAATATCGGCAGCACACTGCCAAAAAAACAGCTTTGCTGCGGAGCTCCGGCATATTTTGCAGGAGATTTCGAAACGGCTGCTTATTTAGCCAGGCATAACATTGATCTGTTTGAAAAACTGAATCTTCCGGTACTCCTTCCGGAACCTACCTGCGCATCAATGATAAAATACGACTATCCAAAACTTTTTACATTTTTAGAGGACGAAGAATACAGAAAAAAGGCGGAAAAGGTGTCAAAGCTATTTTATGATCCTGTATTCTATCTTTACCATAACAGCAATCTGAAAAAACTGATGAAAAACTCCATCAATACAAACGTAACATATCATGACCCATGCCATCTTGCAAAAACCCAAAAGGTTACAGCCGAACCCAGAGAGCTTATAAAAAAGACAGGTGCAGACATTATAGAAATGTCCGATTCGCTGAGATGCTGCGGAAACGGAGGAACATTCAGTATCGATTGGAGAAATCTGTCATTAAAAATAATGGATAAAAAGATTGAGGACATTAAAAACACCGGAGCGGCGACTGTTGTTACCGGCTGTTCTGCATGTATGATGCAGATTTCAGAAGGACTGTATAGAAAAGATCAAGATATTGTTGTTATGCATACACTTGAATTAATAAATAAGGCATTAATGCCTTTCACGCCTCAGCAAAAATAATCTTTACCGATAACTTTTATTTTAACCGTTTACCTTATTTCTTTCCAAAATCCATTTTCATTTTGCATATCGGAACTGTTGCCTTTAACATTCTCCGGCAGCTGCGGTTGTCCGTTCAATATTTTCCCGACTTCGCCCAAACACTATATCGGACATTCTCCTCCCAAAACCTTAACAAACCCTTTGGCACAGCCGATAACTCCGGTTTATTAGCTGTTTTGTAATCACGGAATTACTTGACAAGCTGCTTATCTTCTATTACAATATATCAAATGAAAATAAAACGGACCAACAACTAATATATGTATATTGCAGTAACAAGGAAAGGATACAAAGATACCTATTATGAGCAGATTTTATTAAGAGAGAGTTACAGAGACCATAAAGACCATGGCAGGGTAAAGACAAGAACTATTGCCAACTTAACCAAACAGCCTGCCCGTCAGGTTGAAGCTATAGCGGCAGCCTTAAAAGGCAGAGATAAGATTACGGTTATCGCCGACAATCAAAAACAGGGTAAAAGCATAGGACTTAGTCTGATTGTAGTTTTTATTATGAAACTATTGGGGATGAGCACCAAACTGAGTAAAACTTACGAAGCAAAGACAGCTTTAGTATTAATAGCTGCAAGAGTTGCAATTCAAAGCAGCAGAATTCAGGCTTTATACTGGGCTTTAAATGAAGATAAGATATTGAATCTACTGCATTTCAGTAACGATGAAAAAGATAGATTAAATAGTAAATCCATCTATTCAGGGCTGGACTATATGCAGGAAAATCAGGATAGGATAGAGGATAAACTGTTTTATGCATATTATAAAAACAATCCTCCCAAAAGAGTATTTTATGATGTAACAAGCTCTTATGTAGAGGGAGACTACAATGACAGTGAACTTATCACTTACGGATACAACAGAGATAAGAAAAAGGGTAAAGCTCAGATAGTTATAGGATTGTTGACCGATGAGAACGGACATGCAATATCTATTCATACATATAAAGGCAATACCAATGATGCAAAGACATTTGCGGATCAACTGGATAAATTAAAGAACAGATTTAATCTGAACAACATCACTATTGTCGGTGACGGGGGGATGATAAAGAGTGAGGATATAGTAAAGATTAAAGAGTTGGGTTATGATTATATTACTTCTATCGGTAAAGCGTCTGTCAGAGCATTGATTGACGATAAGTCAAACAATATGCAGATGAGTTTATTTGATGAAGATTTAAAAGAAATAATAGGCGATGATGTAAGATATATACTGAGACGCAATCCTGTGAGAATGGAAGAGATAAGAAAAAACAGAGAGAATAAGATATTAAGCTTTAAAGAGTTTGCTGAGAACCAAACAAAACGGTACAATACCCGCTACAGAGCCAAAAGAGAAACATTGATAAAACAGATGGACAAAAAGAGATCCGATTTAAAATTAACAAAATTGATAAGTTATAATATAAAATATGAAGAAGGAATATGTAAAGTAAAAAAGAGAAACGGTAATACAATAAGTAAAATCAAATCATTGGCAACAGTGAATATCATCATAGATAAAGCTGCTGAAAGTGACATTGAAAAGCCGGATGGCTGTTATGTGATTAAAACTTCACTTACGGATAAATCAAAAGATACAAAAGAGAACATTCACAAAGCTTATAAGACTTTAATCAAAGTAGAAAATGCTTTTAAAACATTGAAGACTGAATTTTTAGAGATCAGACCTTTATATTTAAAAACAGACAAGAGAATAAAAGGTCATACCGCTTTATCTATGCTTGCATATAATATAGTCTTGAAACTAAAAGAGTATACTGACCTGTGCAATCTTGATTTTAAATCAACTCTCAGAGAGTTATCACTGGTAAAAA
>CAJVZA010000040.1 GCA_913009315.1 uncultured Hippea sp. | reverse complement strand
TTATCAGGTTTCCCATATGCTTCGTTAAACTTCCTTGAATTAACCTGTTAATGCTGCGGAAGTTTGCCTTGCCTATAGAAAACCTGATAAAGCTGTGAAGGTGCTTATTGCGCAGTGGTCTCATAATGCTTCGGATAAGCGGGAGATGGTATTTTTCTTCCCAAAAACCTCTATAATTTCAGCTATTGACGGTCCTTTTTCACTTCCGGTAAGAGCAATTCTTATTGGGTGATAGATTGCCTTTCCTTTTTTGTTAACCTCAGCGGATAATTTTTTCACCGATTCGGCAAAACTGTTTTTCTCAAAAAGTCTTATAAAACCTCTAATTATTTTTTTATCCTCATCGCTTGCTTTTCGAGGATGAAACTCAATAAATCGGTCTATTTGCTGCCGTAAATCAACGAGATTTTTTGCGTTATTTCTAAAAATTGAAACAAATCGCAGCCGGTCGGCATCCAATGTATTGCCCTCAAACGCAATCAGATGCTTCAGCAGCAAACTTTCATCAACTGTTTTCATAAGTGACTCATTGATAAGGGACAGTTTATGAAAATCGAAGACCGGATTGCTTTTTGAAATCATTTTTATTGAAAATCGTTTCGGCAGATCTTCTAATTTAAATTCCTTACCGGTTCCCATTGATGCAAGGTATAAAATTATCGCTTCAGGAAAAATGCCGCTCTCCCGCAGCTCACTGATACTGTAGCCGCCTTTTCTTTTTGAAATCTTCTTTCTATCCGGATCCAGCATTGTCGGAAGATGAATATATTTCGGCGGCTGCTTATCCAGGGCATTAAAAACAATAATCTGTCTTGCAGTATTTGTAATGTGGTCTTCGCCTCTGATAACTTCATCGATTTTCATCTCTAAATCATCAATTGCACAGGCAAAATTGTAGGTTGCCCTTCCGTCCTCTCTTATAATTATGAAATCATCAAAATCATCGGCACTAAATTTTATTTTCCCTCTGTGAAAATCATCTACCGTTACCCTGCCCGAAATTCTCAAACGAATAGTATAAGTTTCATTCTCCGCTCTCTTGTTGCTCTCATTATCCGGAATGTCTGCGCAGTGTCCGGGATATCTATAAGCAACGCCGGTTTTTACAGCAATTTGTTTTTGTTCCTGAAGCTGCTGCTTTCCGCAGAAACAGCGATATGCCTTATGTTTCTTTATAAGCGATTCTGCAAAGCTCTTGTAAAGATTCAGGTGATCCTGCTGTCTGTAAAATTCATCAAATCTGATTCCGAGCCACCGAAGATCTTCTAATATCCGTCTCTCGTTTTCATCTGTAGATCTGAGAACATCTGTATTTTCAATTCTCAATATCAGCTCGGCATCGTTTTGCGCTGCTTCGAGATAGTTAACTATTGCTACTCTTGCATTAGCAATATGAAGCAATCCGCTTGGCGATGGTGCAAATCTAAGTTTCATCCAACCTTGTATGTATGCTGCTATTTGCCGGCAGCATGCTTCGGCAATCTTTTAATGAGAATCACAGTTTCATCGGCTCTCTTCATATATAACTTTTCACGTGCAAGTTTCAGGAGATACTGTTTGTTTTTGGTGAGTTCAAGTTTGTTTTTAATTTTAAGAAGCTTTTTCTTGTTTGCAGCCAATCTTTTTGATGCATCATTCTGCCACTTTCTCAAGCCGACAAACTCCTTGTGAGCTTTTATCGCAGAAATCGCAACAGATATAAATAAAAAAACCAAAAAGGCGTTTATGACTGCCTTTATATTCATTCACCCGTATATTGATGTTGTTTTTAGAATGTCTTCAATCTCTGTGAGTCTGTTGTATTTTGCAATACGCTCACCTCTGCACACTGATCCGGTTTTTATAAATCCGCAATTTTTAGCTACCGCAAGATCGGCAATAAAACTGTCATCAGTTTCTCCCGAACGATGGCTGACAACAGTTTTGTATCCTGCAAACTGTGCCAATTCTATTGCATCCATAGTTTCGGAAACAGTTCCTATCTGATTAAGTTTAATCAAAACTGCATTCGCAATGCCTTTCTCTATACCCTGGGCAATGAGATTGGTATTTGTCACAAAAATATCATCTCCGATAAGCATTACCTGTTTGCCTAAGCGTTCCGTCAGTTCACTCCATCCGTCCCAGTCGTCCTCAGCAAGACCGTCCTCCAGAATATAAATAGGATAACTGTTAACAAGTCCTTCATAATAATCAATCATTTGAGTGCTGCTTAAGTCATTTCCCTCTACTCTGTATTTTCCGTTTTCAAAAAATGACGTTGAGGCCGGATCTATAGCAAATTTTATATCCTCGCCAAGTTTGTATCCGGCTTTCTCTACAGCTTTTGCCATAAATTCAAGCGGTTCTTTATTATTTTTAAGATTCGGGGCAAATCCGCCTTCATCGCCGACGGCGGTTGAAAAACCTCTTTCGTTTAAAAGCGACTTAAGAGCGCGGAACGTTTCTGCGGTCATTCTCAGAGCATCATGAAAATTTGTTGCTCCAACCGGACTCAGCATATATTCCTGCATATCTATATTGTTATTAGCATGTTGTCCGCCATTAATTACATTTGCCATAATAACAGGCATACGTTTTGGTGCGACACCGCCCAAATATCTGAAAAGCGGAAGATATGATTCGATTGCAGCTGCTCTGCAGCAAGCCATCGATACTGCAATTGTTGCATTTGCCCCGAGTTTGGCCTTATTTTTCGTGCCGTCAAGATCAATCATAATTTTGTCTATCTTTCTCTGATCGGTGACATCCATTCCCGTAAGAGCATCGGCAATCGGACCGTTGATATTGCGTACGGCATCCATAACTCCTTTTCCATTATATCTGAAGTCATTGTCTCTTAGTTCAACGGCTTCATAAGAACCGGTTGATGCCCCCGACGGAACCTTGGCAATAGCTTCCGCCTCCTGTGTGACCACCTTGGATTCTACGGTAGGATTTCCTCTTGAATCAAGTATTTCCCTTGCTTCTATAGATACAATATGTGACATTTTTCCTCCTCTCTCTAAAGTTTCACGATCCGCATTCAGTCGGATCGCCGTTCAGTTTTTTTATAAGATGGACAATGGCATCCACAACAGAACTCAGATTTGTAGCGGCAGCTCTTGGACTTCCGGGAAGATTAATAATAAGGCTTCTGCCTCTAATTCCAACCACAGAACGGGAAAGTACCGCTTTGTATGTTTCTTTTATACTTGCAGCCATCATCGCCTGTTCAAATCCGCCCAATCGCCTCTCTATCAATGTTTCAGTTACATCTGCGGTTATATCTCTCGGACTTACACCTGTTCCGCCGTTTGTTATAATAATATCATAACGTTTCTTGTCGGCAAGCTCACGGACAAGATAATCCAAAAGATTTTTATCATCAGGTATAATATACAGATCACTAAAGTCAGATATATTTTTGACAATTTTTTGAACTGCAGGACCAGTCAGATCATCCCTTTGACCTATTGATCCCTTGTCGGAAAGCGTAACAACAGCTGTCGATATTTTAGAATTATCTATCTCAGCCGACCTGCCCTCCACTGTTCCGTCTGTCTCCGCAATCAATTCAACACCAAACAGATCGTAGATACTTAATAGAGAACCGATTTTTTCAGATAAAAAACCGAATGGATGTTTGACTCTCAGCCGCAGTCTGTTCATCTTTATAACCGATGATGCCTTAATAGACGACAGGTCGGTTAAAACAGAATTATCCTGCGGTTCCATACCGCAGATCGACAGACTTTCCCTGTCCGCAAAAAATACCGAATCTCCTTTTTTGATATTGAATTTTCCCGGATACGGCTCTATCTCAATCATAACTGACTCTTCTTAAAATCAATCCGCAGGCATCAACAGCAGAAAAATATGATACTTTTCTGCTTAGAGATTCCAAAACAATGTCCGGTGCATACCGGTTACGGCCTGTCTCAATAAGCAGTCTTACAATTCTTCGCACCATATGACGAAAAAAAGCCGCTGCCGATATTTTGTAGTAGATCCAGCTGCCCGCAAGTCTAATCTGAGAATCAAATACGACAGTAGTATAGCTGCTTTTATCATTTCCAACCGAAAACGGACGAAAGTCATGAGTTCCTACAAATAACTGTGCAGCCCTCTCCATCGCACCGACATCAGGTATTCTTTCAATTTGCAATGCATGATCGGCCAAAAGCGGGTTATAGCTGCCGATTTTAATCCTATAAAGATAATCACGTCTCAGGGCATCTCGTCTCGGATCGAAATCATCGGGCACCTGTTCTATTTTTCCGACAAAAATATCTTTGGGCAGAAGCGGATTCAATGCTTTTCTATATTTTTCCGGAGTCATCAATCTCTGCGAGTCAAATGCCGCCACCTGTCCGGTAGCATGAACTCCTCTGTCTGTTCTTCCGGCTGTTTTAATTGTTATCTCCTTCTGTTCTATGGTGCCGATCGCCTTTTCCAGCTCACCCTGAACGGTTCTGAAGTACTTCTGCCTCTGAGACCCATAAAAATTTGTCCCATCATAGCTCAGGGTAAGCTTTAGCTTCATTTATTTAATTTCTTCTCCATTTCAAGCACGGATAAGGTAGTTTTCATAACACTGTCCGGATTCAAAGACATGCTGTCGATTCCTTCACTAACCAGAAATTGTGCAAATTCCGGATAATCGGAGGGTGCCTGACCGCAGATTCCAACCGGCCTGTTATATTTGTGAGCGGTTTGAATAACCATATGAATCATACGTTTTACAGCCTCATTCTTCTCATCGAACAGATGTGCAACAACAGAAGAATCTCTGTCAAGACCCAATGTAAGCTGCGTCAAATCGTTAGATCCAATAGAAAAACCGTCAAAGATTTCGCTGAATTGATCCGCAAGTATTACATTACTCGGAATCTCGCACATAACATATATCTCAAGCCCGTTTTCGCCGCGTTTCAGACCATTTGCTTCCATAACCTCAATAACCTTTCTGCCTTCCTCGGGTGTTCGGCAAAACGGTATCATAACGGTAAGATTGGTAAGTCCCATCTTCTCCCTTACTTTTTTAATCGCCCTGCACTCCAAAGCAAATCCCTCTTTGTAGCTATCGCTATAGTAACGGGATGCACCTCTGAAACCGATCATCGGATTTTCCTCTATAGGTTCAAAAATCTTGCCTCCGATTAGATTCGCATATTCGTTACTCTTAAAATCCGACGTCCTTATTAAAACCTGCTTCGGATAAAATGCCGCAGAAATAAGAGCCATGCCGTCGGCCAGTCTGTCAACAAAGTAATCAGCCTTATTTTCATATCCTGCCGTAAGACTATTTATCTTATCAAGCGTAACCTGACTTTTAACTCTTTCAGGATGAATCAGCGCAAGCGGATGAATCTGGATATAGCTGTTGATGATAAACTCCATTCTTGCCAAACCGATCCCGTCGCTGGGCAAAAACGATGTCTTGAACGCGATGGAAGGATTGCCCACATTCATCTTTATTTTGGTCTTCGGCTTTTCAATATTAGAAAGATCAATAACATCTTTATGATATTTCAATAAGCCGTCATATACAAAACCGACATCTCCCTGCGCACACGAAACTGTTATATTTTGCCCGTTTTTGATCTTTTCAGTACAGTTAAGAGTGCCGACAATTGCCGGAATCCCAATCTCTCTGCTGATAATCGCAGCATGGCATGTTCTGCCGCCTCTGTTTGTTACTATTGCAGAGGCTTTCTTCATTATAGGTTCCCAATCGGGATCAGTAATGTCGGTAACAAGAATTGCCCCGTCTTCAAGCTTTTCTATATCTTCAGGACTATCCATTAAAACAGCCCTTCCGCTGGCAATCTTTTCACCTACAGAGTTGCCTGTTATAATAACGTCACCTTCTTCGTCAAGACGATACTGCACCAGTTCCGTCAACTTTTTCTGAGATTGAACCGTTTCAGGCCTTGCCTGAACAATAAACAGCTCTCCGCTTTTCCCGTCTTTTGCCCATTCAACATCCATAGGAGTATAGTGCCCGTTCTTCTCGGTATAATGCGCTTCAACCGCAACAACCCATTTTGCAAGATGCAGTATATCGTCGTCGTTCAAAGCAAATTTATTCCTCTCCTTTTCCGAAACATCAACGATTTTAATATCACTTCCATCATCGCTATAGACCATTTTCTGCGCCTTGGCACCCAGTCTTTTTGCAATTATAGCGTTGTAGCCTTTCGCCAGGGTAGGCTTAAAAACATAGTATTCATCGGGATTTACCTGGCCGCTTACAATCATCTCTCCAAGACCATACGATGCGTCTATAAGAACCGCGTCCGTAAAACCCGATTCGGTATCAACAGAAAATGCAACGCCGCTTGCAGCCAGATCGGAACGAACCATCACATTAATTCCTATCGACAACGCCACATTAAAATCGTCATAGTTTTTGTCATGTCGATAGCTGGTAGCTCTTTCGGTAAAAATAGAACCATAGCACGAACGGCATCGTTCAAGAATACGTTCAATACCGCTTATATTCAAATATGTATCCTGCTGACCGGCAAAAGAAGCATCCGGCATATCCTCTGCTGTTGCACTTGAACGCACTGCCACGGCGGTGTCGTCACCATATCGCTCACACAACTGTTTATACGCAGCAGTTATCTCTTCGGTTAAGTCATCAGGCATTTTACCGAATGTTATAAGATCTCTCACATATTTGGTTTTTTCTCTCAACAGAGAAGTCTTTTGAGTATCAAGACCATCCAGTTCTCTTTTGATTTTTTCCCTAAGGCCGTTATAATCGAGATATCGCCAATATGCATTGGATGTTATTGCAAAACCTCTTGCAACATTAATGCCTTGCGCTGAAAGCTCTTGCGTCATCTCGCCAAGAGATGCATTTTTGCCGCCAACCAAGGGCAGATCATCAATGGTTACTTCATTTAACCATTTCACATACTTCATAAAGACCCCCGAAAATTCAAGTTTATAACTACTATAAACGATAAATCCCAGTCTTCAAGGGTTAATAGCTGCAAACAAAAACAAACTCCATCTTCCTGTTAATTAATCAAAAATTGCAATTTAGTAGGGTAAAATTCAGATTTTTCCCATCATTTTTCTCAGTCGTGTAATTCTTTCTTCCGTAGACGGATGAGTAGAAAAAAGAGCGGCAAATGATCTGGAACGCAGCGGATTGATTATAAACAGATGCGCAGTCGCCTCACCGGCATTTCTAATAGATGCAACCTTTGACGCCTGTTCAAGCTTTGATAAGGCGCCCGCCAAATAAAGCGGGTTTCCTGAAAATCTTGCTCCGTCTGCATCAGCTGCATATTCTCTGGAACGACTGATAGCAAGCTGAATCAGCGTAGCTGCAAGCGGTGCCACAATCGAAATAACAATCAATCCGATAATGCCTCCGGAACTGTCCCTTTCATCTGAGGAAAATCCTCCGAAAAGAGCTCCCCATCTTGCCATGCTTGCCAAAAACATTATCGCTCCTGCAAATGTCGCAACAATAGTTCCGGTAAGTATATCTCTATGTTTTACATGAGCGAGTTCATGTCCCAATACTCCCGATAGTTCCTCTTCCGATAATATTTTTAGAATCCCCGCTGTCACTGCAACTGCGGCATGAGACGGATTTCTGCCTGTAGCAAATGCATTGGCTGCATCAGTAGGAATTATATAGATTTTGGGCATCGGAAGCCCCGCTTTTAGCGTCAATTTTTTAACAATTCTATAAACCACGGGTGCATCGGCGCTGGAAACCGGCTTTGCTTTATATGCCGCAAGTGCAACCTTATCAGAATAAAAATAGGCAAAAACGTTCATTGCAAACGCCAAAACAAGAGCAATCTGACCTCCGCTTCTTCCTCCTATCGCATTTCCAACAAGCCAGAACAGGACAAATAACAGCACCATCAAAAATGTTGTTTTAACGGTATTATTCATCTATTCCTCCATAATTCAGAGCACTTCTACTGATTCCTGATATTTCAAGGAAACCAATTCGAGGCTCAAGATAACCGTTCACGAATCAATAGAGGCATCACTAATAATATAACCAATTAGATTGCCTTTATATCCATTTAAAAACTGTTTTATAGCCATTGAACCTTTTCCGGCAGGTCTTACACGTTTTATATATATGATACCCTTTTTCGTTTGAATCGCCAGTCTATCTTTTGAACTGATTATGCAGCCGGCCGGTTTTTCGCTGTCAACATCTTCAAAATCTGCTTCCTCAACAATCAATCTTTTTCCATTCAGGTAAAAATAACTTCCAATATTTATATATGCTCTTATTTTTCGATCAATTCGGCAGGCACTTTCCGTTTCAAAAGAAATTTTACCGTCGCTTTTTATCATTTTTTTCGTATAAACCGCCAAAGAATCGTCCTGTTTGATCGGACTTATATTATTCATATTTTCAAGCAGTTCGATAATCATTTCAGCCCCAACCTCTGAGAGAGTCTGTCTAAGCTTTATACTATTTTCTCTTCCGTCGAGTAAATATTCACGCATGGCAAGAATATCTCCGGAATCAAGTTTTTTTTCAACATAGATAATGCTGCAGCCCGTTTTTCGATCTCCGTTTAATATAGTGCTCTCAATAGGTGTTGCACCGCGATAACGAGGCAGAAGAGAAGGATGAAGATTGATCAATCGTAATTTTGGAAAATTCAGCAGTTTTTCGGGAATAATCTTTCCATAAGCGGCAACAACTCCTATATCAACATCAAGTGAAAAGATATTGCTGTCATTCATATCATAAAAAATACGTTTATTGCGGCGGATCGACCATTCCGCAACAGGGTTCGACTGAATCTTTTTGCCTCGCCCTTTAGGCTTATCAGGTTGTGTAACAACACCGACAAGCGTATGTCTCGCATCCAGCATCTTAAGAACAGGAACGGAGAAATCGTCCGATCCGAAAAAAAGAACCTTCATTCCATAGCAGATTTTACAAGTTTATTCCATTTATTCTTAAAAAGCTCACGTTTCAAACGACTCAGATGGTCAATAAAAAGAATCCCGTCAAGATGATCTATTTCATGCTGCAGGATTACCGCCAAAAAGGAATCTGCCGTAAGATTCAGCCTTTTTCCGTCAAGATTCAGATAGCTGATATTTATCTTAGCGCTTCTCTGCACCTTTTCATAAAATCCCGGAATACTCAAGCACCCTTCATCCGACTCCTGAACACCGTCTTTATCTGTTATTATTGGATTTATCAAAAAAAGCTTGCTGCGAACTCCGCTCTCTTTATCCGTACAGTCGATAGCAAAAAACCGTTTTGCTATACCAACCTGCGAAGCCGCAAGACCGATACCCGAGTTTTCCTTCATAATATTAAACATATCACGGGCTATATCTTTCAATTTACCGTTAATATCTCTAACCTCATCGCATTTTTTTCTCAAAACAGGGTCACCATAAATAGTCAACTGCATGCCGAATAATTTATATCAGAAAAAGCGAAAGTCAATCGGCAAGCAATCATCGCGAAATGTTCCGTATTAAAGTCAAGCAGTTTTGCAGCTTCTCTCAAATGCGGAACAAACGAAAAGAGTATTTGAGATCACCGCATATCCTTCGAGTGTTCGCAACAAAAGAGAAAACCGCTGCAGCATTATTCTTTCCTGTTGTTATTGCGGAAAACAAAGTGACCTGTCTGCGTGATAAGCGCAGGCAGGCAAAACAATCTTGCCACAGGCAGGATGCCTGTGATACACTGAAGAAGCTGAGATTGCTTCGCTGCACCACTCGCAATGACTTTTTCCTTCTGTCACTGCGAGGCCAAAGGCCGAAGCAGTCTCAGTGTATCATAGGCATCCTGCCTGTGGTGAGATTGCTTCGCTGCACTCGCAATGACGGAGGGGAAATTTCAAGACAATGACCTTCCTTCTTTTGTCACTGCGAGGCCAAAGGCCGCGGCAGTCTCAGTGCTCTTTGTCTTATTTTCTTTGCCCGCGTTGGGAAATCTGCGTTAAGAAAAATAAGGGCAACTCTGTTAAATTCATACAAGGATCATTTGAGTCCCGGATCAGTCTTCTCTTTGCACTCAAGGACGCATCCGATATGCAAAGTAAGTTTATAAAACAGATTCGGGCTTTCAATCTGAAAGAGCCTGTTGATAATAAAGGGATTGCCACGCACCTTTCGGTGCTCGCAATGACAAATAGGAGTTTATCAACAGACTCCAAACACTCGAAATTAACAAAGCTGCCTTATGCTTTATTCATATGTCGAAACAATACCGGATAATCTTATTGCGCTGCCTGCAGGATTGTTTTTGCAATCTGCTCGGGAACTTCCTTGTACCGTTCAAAATCGGAAGTAAATCGTCCAAAACCGGCCGTTAGTGAACGCAGAGCAGGCGCATAAGCAAGCAGCTCCGTTTTAGGCATTCTTGCATCAATTATCCTGAATTCTTTTATGTCATCATGATGTCTCATATTTACAACTTCTCCGCGCCTGCTGTTTAAATCACCTATCACTGCACCGACATCACCTTCCCTGCAGATAATCTCAACTTTGTAAATCGGTTCTATTAAAACAGGAGACGCATCATCGAGAGCCTTCTTTATCGCAATTTGACCGGCCATCTGAAATGCAAGATCCGAGGAGTCCACAGGATGATATGAACCGTCAGTCAATCTTATTGAAATTCCAGTCACCGGATATTCTCCAAGTTTTCCCTTCTTAAGCGCATCCCTTACACCTTTTTCTACAGATGGAATATATTGTCTCGGTATCGCACCGCCAACGATCTGATCGACAAATAATACGCCGTCTTCGTAGCTTTTCGACGGCGCAACAACAATCTTGCAATCTCCGAACTGACCATGTCCGCCCGTCTGCTTTTTATATCTGCCCTGCGCCGTAACTTCCTTTTTTATCGTCTCTTTATAAGGAACGCTTGGTAATTCTGCTATGACTTCAACGCCATAACGCCTTTTCAACTTTTCCACTGTTATATCAATATGAAGTTTGCCCATACCTGAAAGTACGAACTCATTTGTTTCACGATTCTTTTCAAATTTTAAACTTATATCTTCCTCAAGTATTTTTGACAGGTATCCGCCTATCTTTTCAGTATCCTGTTTTGATTTTCCCAATATCCTATATCGAATCAATGTTGGAGGCATATCGGGAGTTTTAACGCTCACGCTGCTTTGATCGGCTGTTAATGTATCACCGGTTAGTGTTTCTTTAAGTTTGTTTACCGCTATTAGTTCGCCTGCAACAGCAGTTTCAACGGGAACAGCCTTTTTACCCTGAAGTCTCAATAAGCTTCCAACTCTTTCAACGGTCTTTTTGGTGGTATTGTAATATGTTGAATCCGACTTCATGCTGCCCGACCATATTCTTATGCAGTTCGTTCTCCCTGATTTTGGATCATTAAAGGTTTTGAATACAGAAGCTATAAACATATCATCGATTTTTGACTTATCTCCATCTATATCCAATACTCTTTGGTCGCCCGAAATAAACCATCTCGACGCCGCATCAAGCAGTTCTTTAATTCCTGCACCCGTTAAAGCCGAACCGACAAAAACAGGGCATATTGCTCCGCTTACTACATCTTTTTTCAAAAGATCTCTCAATGCTTCTGTTTCTATTTTTTCACCTTCAAGATATTTTTCAAGCAGCCGATCATCCGATTCGACTATCGACTCTATAAGTTTTTCTTTCATGGCAAGTGCCTTTTCCGAAATTTCATCGGGAAATTCATCGGAGGCAAGCAGATTTATAACGGAATTCGTTTTTTCGACCGGAAGCTGCATAAGTACAGCCCTGTTGTCAACGGTCTTTATTGCTTCAAAACATTTTTCATAATCTGAACGCTCAGCATCAAGTTTGTTGATAAAAATCAAGGTAGGAAGCGATCGTTTCCGTGTCTGCTGCAGTAATCGAAACCCATTGGCTTTAAGATCATCACTGCTGTCAGCCACATAAATAACGTTATCAACTGCTCCGATACCGCAGAGGGCATCTCCTATAAAATTCGAATATCCGGGAGTATCTATTGCAGAATACAGATCATCTTTCCAGTTGAAATTAAAAAGCGACAGCTGGATGGAAAAACCACGTGATATTTCCGTTCTATGGTAATCCGTTGTAGAATTCCCGTCAGTCGTACTGCCCATTCTGCTTATATTTTTTGTCTCAAAAAGTATTCGTTCGCTAAGGATTGTTTTGCCTGAACTTCTTTGTCCAATCAGCGCTACGTTATATCTTTTCATCAATCACCGCCTTAATTTTGCTGCTATTTTTAATATCGTAGATAAAAATAGCCGAATCATCCTGTTTATCTGTAAGATAATTCAGCCAGTCATTCAGCATATTTTTATATTCCGGGTGATTAATACTGTTGCTTTTTGCAACTCTTTTGTTTATGCCTCGACTTAATATAGCCTCTGTTATGTCGAGAAAATCGTTTTCCTTTAATATATGGATCTGTTTCGCCTTGAATTTATGATAACCGCCCCCCTCCAATGACTTGACGTCAGGATTGATAAATCCGATAAGAAACACCTTTTTTGCACCATTCAGGGAAGATACCGAACGAAGGAGTATGCGCAGGGAATCACCGATTGATGAGATGATATCTGCAATCTCCGTGTGAATGAATGAAAACCATAACTCCCCCTCTTTATCGATAACCGGACATATAGAATAATCGCCTGCAGCGCTCTTTGAATCTGTCCTCCGGTATTCAAAGGGCACCGAAATGCAAACTGTTTCCATAAAAACCACCTCCTGTTATTTTAGATTACATAATTTATGCACCTGCGGAATAAACCTTAATGTTTTAAGGCTGTTTAAAAATTGATTTTTCATAATCGCCTGATATACCATTTGTATCTGATGTAAATAATCTTCTCCTGAAATCTCAGCGGGCTGAAACACTATTGAAACAGCATTCTTTTTGTTTGACAAAGCATTGATAATCCCTATAGCCTCTTCTATATCCTGCATATCGGCTATGACAAATTTTATCTCCCCGTTATGAACATTATCAACATATCTTTTTATAAGACCTATATCGAAGTCAGCTCCGGAAGAAGAAAGTTTTGGAGAAATTGATATAAAATCAAGTTTTTCTATAAGATCTTCAATCCAGATTGTTCCATTCGTTTCCATAAAATATGCTGCCGGAGCAAGATCAATCAAGCGTGAAAAAAAATCATGATAAATAGCAGGCTCACCGCCTGTCAGAACAACCGTTTTAACAAACGACTGCTCAATCATCCGAATGACCCGCTCTTCAGAAAAGAGGCTGTAGCTGCCGCCCTCATAGCTGTATGAGCTGTCGCACCAGACACAGCGCTTGTTGCACCCATAAACACGAATAAAGAGTGCAGGCCTACCCACATTCACGCCTTCACCCTGAATAGAATAAAATGTTTCCGAAACAGGAAGCTTCACGATAATAATAATACAGAAAAATAGACTATTTGCAACTGTCCGGTTTTTTGTTAGAATAGATTAAATGAGTAACGCTATTGAGGCAAAAGGCAAAAGTATAGTCTGTTTTGAGATAGTTGTGCATAACGACGACAGGAAAAAGATAGAAAAAGAGACTGTAAGATTTGCCAAAAATACAAAGATTTTTAATACACGTCCGGTCATAATAAAGCCGGATAGCGGAGCAGAAAACCTGGTTCCAATAGTTACTGAAAGTCTCAAAAAATTTGGATTCCATCTGATAGGCTGCCAGACGGAGGAGGAGCATCCCGAATCTGTTGCCAAAACAGAAAAGAGAGAAATTACTGCCGTTCATAAGACTATAAGAAGCGGACAATCTTATGAAATCGACGGAGATATGGTACTTTTTGGAAATCTGAATTCGGGGGCGGAGATAAAAGCCACCGGGAATATTGTTATATTGGGAAACAACAGCGGAATTGTTCATGCCGGAGCTAATGGAAATGAAGGTGCTGTTATATTCTCAATGAAACTGCTTTCGCCTCAAATACGAATTGCCGACAAGGTTGCCAGAGCTCCCCGGGAAAACAGAGCTGAAATAGAACCTGAAATTGCATTTTTATCATCGGGTACTATTATTGTACAAAATTATAATGATTGGCTTATTAGAAATGAAAAACTCAATTTAGGAATTTAGGGGAGTAAATGGGTAAAATATATACGATTACATCAGGTAAAGGCGGGGTAGGAAAATCAACAACGACCGCAAACCTTGCATTAGGCATGGCAATTGCAGGAAAAAAGGTTGTGGCGATTGATCTTGATATAGGTCTAAGAAACCTTGATATGATACTTGGGCTGGAAAATCGCATAGTTTATAACATAATCGATCTTCTCGAAGGAAGAGCAAAACTTAACAGCGCTCTCATAAGAGACAAAAGAGGAGATAATCTTAAACTTTTAGCAGCCTCGCAAACTAATTCAAAAGAGGACTTATCCAAAGAAAAATTCCTTGATCTTCTTAAACTGCTTAAGGAACAGTTTGATTTTGTATTTATCGATTCACCTGCAGGCATCGAAACCGGCTTTTCAAATGCATTTGCCGGAGCCGAGGGCGTTATCATTGTAGCTACTCCCGAAATATCATCAATCAGGGATGCAGACAGAGTTGTTGGAATATTGGAAGCTAACGGAAAACATAACATTTCTTTAATTGTCAATCGTATAAAACCCGAAATGGTTAAAAAAGGTGAAATGATGAGCCAGGACGATATTCTGCAGATTCTTGCAATCGATCTGTTGGGCATAGTGCCCGATGATCCTAAAATGATAGAATATACCAACAAGGGAGAACCCGCCGTTTTGGATAAAATATCTGTAACGGCAAACGCATACATAAATATTACAAGACGATTGATGGGAGAAGATGTACCGCAGCTTGAACTTAAACCAAAAAGTTTTCTACGTAAACTTTTTGAAAGATTATAAAGGATAATAATATGCTTTTTGATTTTCTAAAAAGAAAAAGAAAAAGTGCAAAACTTGCCACTGAAAGATTACACGTAATTCTTGCCCATGAACGCGGTATGGCACGATTGCCGTTCTTTGATGATCTAAAATCCGATCTGATAAAAGTGTTGTCTAAATATACCGATACCAAAGATACGCTTAATATAAGTGTTAGTCACCGAGACGGATACGACTTTATAGAGATAAATGTTCCAATAACAGGAAATAACTCAAAATAGTCCCTGGGGTCGTGTCTTTACATTTGACATAACTCTTTGACTTAAGGTTATAAGTAATCAGTGGATTAGTATATCTCTATGGCAAGATTGCAAGCACAGCGGCAATCTTAGCGTATCACACGTATCACAGATATCGTGAGCATTTTCTTCTCCGTCATTGAGTGAAGCGCGGCAACCTAAGACTTTAATCAAAGTAGAAAATGCTTTTAAAACATTGAAGACTGAATTTTTAGAGATCAGACCTTTATATTTAAAAACGGATAAGAGAATAAAAGGTCATACCGCTTTATCTATGCTTGCATATAATATAGTCTTGAAACTAAAAGAGTATACTGACCTGTGCAATCTTGATTTTAAATCAACTCTCAGAGAGTTATCACTGGTAAAAACAGTTGAAAATGTAATAAATCGTGCCATTATCTTTGAAACAATTCCCTGCGTTAATGATAATCTAAAGACTCTGTTTGAAAGAATAAAGTGTAAAATACCTGTAAGACTTTAATATGGAAAACCGCTGTAGTTACGAAAATATAGTTATTTTTTAAAGAGAATGGCTGTTACTTTAACTCACGCAACCAACAATCCATGAGATGGTAGTATGTTTCGGAGTACATTTACTCTGTGAATTGCAGCTGCTTGATAAAATTGATAGATGTTCAAAGACGTCGTTACGCTTGAGTCTTTTTCCCTTTTCAAATTATCTCGTTGATTAGGCCAGTCATTTTTCTTATATGGGGGTATTTTCTCAGCTCCAGTTCCAATTATATCTCCCTTAAGAACGACATCTTTCCAAGCTTTAATGCGTCCCTCTTGATCCGCTTGGGTTCTCAATACACTACTAACTATGTCTCGTATTGAGTTAAAATCTTTAAAAGAATTTTCTTCTACCAAATCCTGTTTTTTTGCAACTTTTCTAAACATGCCATGGAGTTTCTCACAAGCATCCAAATATACTTTTGGGTTATCCCTTAAAGGACATCTTTGTTTAGCCCACTCATACTTAAAGCTCCATTGCAAAAATGGCCTGTCAGGAAAAGTTACTGCCGCTGCGTGTCCTAATGCTCCAGACATTTTTTCGGCAAACCAAGATTTGATGTTAACCATAATATTTTCATTTGGATAATTTTCTTTGAAAAGAGCCTCCTTTTTGCGGATATAGCCTTCCATATCTGGATCAATTTCTTCAAATTTAAAACTGTCGTTAATAATCTTGTTTTTTCTTGAACTTATTCCAGAAAAACCATAATGAGAGAAGGTATCTGCATATACATGGGCAGTAATTCCTATAAGAGGAAGAGCATAAGACTCGCGTAGATGAGAAAGGTTAAACCTAACCATGTCTTCGGCAATAGGACTGTTTTTTTGGCAAATTAACTTTTCCGTAAAAGATTCACCTTCGTTGCCTGGAAGAAAATGAAACGGGACCCATATTTGTCGCTGATCTTCTCTATCCAAATTTTTGATTTGTAATGTGTGGTGAGCTGTAGCCTCGGCATTCATCTCTCCGCCATCACGAAAATTAACGCTTTCTTTTTCGGCATTATCATCAACAAATTGGGATGCCGTAGCAATTATTTCTGAAGTCTTCCGGTTTAGACCGGCAGCACGAGCCATTACATAGGTTCCGTAGTAATGCATATCAAGTTGCATGAGACGCCTCCATTTTTTGTCAGATATTACCTTGATAGATTTTTTATATTACTTTCTCATGTTGCGCATAAATTGATAAATAGAACATTTTTCATACACATATCATACCTTTTAACATAAAATATGTTGAATGTCAAGAGCAGAAGTTATATTGTGATTTTAGTCTTTGTTTTAATCGGTATAATATGCCATAATTCATATATTAACAATGCGTTTTGCAAAAAATTTAGGGGCGTTGCGAGCATTTTCTTCTTCGTCATTACGAGTACAGCGAAACAATTTAGTCCTTGGATTACTTTCCGGCTATGTGAGCAAATCTGAGTCGTTATATCAAAAGTGAAGACACTGCCCCAGTGGGGATAAATCAATAGGTGAAAATGATTGGTCATTAAACAATATGCTCCAACTGCAGCTCTATTCTCTTGTGCATATTGTTTTAACTGTTTCAGGAAACATTCTTTGTCTTTAGATTCGGGAAAAATATCTTGACGACTATTCCCGCGTTGAAGCGCATGGTGGGGTAAGCGAGGTATGATGCAGCGTATTTTTCTTGGCATGTTGCACATTATCCTTTATTTTAAAAATTTTGTCTATCAAAAATAGGTGTGACCTCGTTTCTCTCCTAAAG
>CAJVZA010000039.1 GCA_913009315.1 uncultured Hippea sp. | reverse complement strand
GAGTCTTTAGATTATCATTAACGCAGGGAATTGTTTCAAAGATAATGGCACGATTTATTACATTTTCAACTGTTTTTACCAGTGATAACTCTCTGAGAGTTGATTTAAAATCAAGATTGCACAGGTCCGTATACTCTTTTAGTTTCCGCATTATGAGACCACTGCACAGTAAGCAGATTCTGTGAATCTGTTTACTGTGCAGTGGTCTCATTATCATTAAATCAGATAGGGAAGCTGTTTGATATGAATCATGCTGCCGTTTCTAAAGCTGTTGGGAGATTTAAAAAGAAGATTGAAGAAGATAGAATAGTTTCAGAGATGGGCAAAACAATAGTAAAAGCATTAGAAGAAAAGAGAAATGTCTAATGTTGACAGGCTGTTGAAAAACTCTTAATTGTTGATCCCGAAATCAAAAGGCTTGTTGCAACGCCTTTATTATCAACAACCTCTTGAGACGCGACCTCTACTCTATTGACAATTATCGGCAAAATACGTATTATTATTTTATAAAAGATTCTCAGTTCTCAGTTGAAAAATATTTAGGGGGTCATATGGCAGCAAAAGCAGAGAATGTTAGCTTAAAAAGCACAAAACAAAAGATATTGGAAGCTTATGAAAATGTTAGGAAAGAATTGGAGGAGAAAGAAAAACAATCATTGAATGCCAACAAAAAGATTGAAGCAAAGAAAAAAACAGAAACTATAGACAAAGTAAGCAAAATTGTTAAGGAAGGCATAAACGAAAAGATTAATATTTTAAAGGCAGATATGCTGAACGCATTAGACGATTTATCTTCCAGATTATCTCAAGCAGAAATTGATTATCAGAATTTAAAGGCTGCCATAGAAATAAAAGATAAAGAGATTAAAGAGATTTACGATATTGAACGTTCCTCTTTATCACTTGCTTCTCTCATCGAAACTCATAATAGAAAAACTGCAGAACTTGAGTTTGATTATTCCCAAAGAAAAAAGAAATTAGAAGAAGAACTTGCCGCCTTAAAAAATGCTGTAGAATTAGATAAAAAGAATTATGAAAAAATGTCAAAGGGAAAAGAAGCCGAATTTAAAATTTATTGGGACAGGAAAAAAGAAGAGTCTGAGTACAATTTTAAAAGAGAAAGCGAGCGGAAGATTAATCAACTTAATGATGAATTGAAAAAATTAAGGCATTCCATAGGAGAGGAAAAAGAAAAATTCGAGAAAGAATACAAAGAAAAAACCAAAGAATTGGATGAAAGGCAAGATCAAATACTTAAAAAAGAGCAGACAAGTATGGAACTCGAGCAAAAAGTTGCGGCATTTCCCGCCCAGCTTAAAACTGAGATATCAAACGCTGTTAATGCAGCAACTGAAAAATTAAAAGTCGAGTTTGAGCTGCAAAAGTCTATAATGCATAAAGAATATGAAGGAAAAATTAATGTGTTGAAGACAAAGATTGAGTCATTGGAAAAAGTTATAACAAACCAGGAAAAATATATAGAAACACTAACATCACAGCACGAGAAAGCGTATTCACAGGTTCAACAGATTGCTACAAGCGCCATACAGTCCAATATTGACAAAACTTCCCAAAGCAAATTCGAGCAGATTTTTGATAAAATTTCTAAGACTCAGTCTGCCGACAAATAGTCAGAATATTAATCGGTAGTGCGCAACAATTTGTGAGGTAAGTTGATATTCTGCTTATCGCCAAAAACCATCCTGTTCTTTCAATAAGCCGATTTTATTGCGCAGTTCTATAGCCTTCTCAAAATCGAGATTTTTGGCTGCCTGCTTCATTTCCTTCTCGAGCCTTTTTATCAGTTTGGGTATTCTTTTTGCCGAAATAATTTCTTTTGGCGGTTTAATATAATCAAGTTCAGACAGTTTGCCTAACGGCCCTTCTATAGCCTTTCTAATTCCTGCGGGGGTAATTCCATGAATCTTGTTATAGTGCTTCTGAATGATTCTTCTTCTTGAAGATTCCCGTATTGTTTCTTTTATGCTGCCTGTAAGTTTATCGGCATACAGTATCGCTTCCGAGTCGATATGGCGCGCCGCTCTTCCTATCGTCTGAATGAGCGCTGTTGCGGATCTCAAAAATCCTTCTTTGTCGGCATCAAGGATTGCAACGAGAGATACCTCAGGAATATCAAGTCCTTCTCTTAGTAAGTTTACACCGATGAGACAGTCGAATTTTCCGGCTCTTAATGCTCTTATAATCTCTGTTCTTTCTATTGTATCTATTTCAGAGTGAAGATATTTAACTTTTAGACCGATCTGTTTATAGTAACTTGACAAATCTTCACTCATACGTTTTGTTAGAGCCGTTGCCAAAACTCTTGATTTTCCGGCCCTTTTCCTTATTTCTCCCGCCAGATCATCGACCTGATTTTTGATAGGTTTCACGCGTATCTTCGGATCTGTCAAGCCTGTTGGTCTGATAAGCTGTTCGGCCGATATGCCGCCGGATTTTTCCAGTTCGAATTGAGCAGGAGTTGCCGATACAAAAATTGCACGGTTTATCTTGCCCAAAAACTCATCGAATTTAAGCGGTCTGTTGTCAAGCGCGGATGGAAGTCTGAAGCCGTAATCTACGAGTGTTTTTTTGCGTGAATGATCTCCATTGTACATCCCTTTTGTCTGCGGAAGTGAAACATGCGATTCATCAATAATGATAAGATAATCCTCAGGAAAGAAATCGAGCAGCGAATCGGGCGGTTGTCCGGCTTCTTTCCCAGACAAGTGTCTGGAGTAATTTTCTATACCTTTACAAAATCCGACCTGCTCAAGCATTTCGAGATCAAATTCGGTGCGCTGTCGTATTCGTTCCTCTTCGAGCGGCATGGCGTTCAATCTGAAAAGATTTATCTGTTCCGCCAATTCTTCTTTTATAGATAAAATTGCTTTTTTTACATTATTTTTGGTTGTTACATAGTGACTTGCCGGATAGATTGCTGCAATTGTAAGATCGGCTATTCTCTTTCCCGTAATAGGATCGAACAGATAAACCTCCTCAGCTATTTCATTTTCGTTGACGACAATTCTTACGGCCTGCTCACGTTCATCCGGAGGAAAAATATCGGTTACCTCTCCATTGCTTCTAAATGTGCCTCGTTCGAATGCCACCTGATTCCTTTTGTATTGAATCTCTGTCAGCTTACCGTACAGCCTTTCCAAATCTACCTGTTCGCCTTTTATAATTTCAACTTTCATCTGACTGTAACTTGCCTTGTCGCCTATGCCGTAGATGGCTGATACGGAAGCTACTATTATTACGTCTCTTCTTTCTAAAAGAATTTTTGTAGCATAATGTCTCAAACGTTCGATTTCGCTGTTTCTGCTTGTTTCTTTGTCGATATATGTGTCTGTTCTGGGAATATAGCTTTCAGGCTGATAATAATCGTAATAGCTGACAAAATATCCTACGCCGTTCTCCGGAAAAAATCGTTTAAACTCATTATAAAGCTGAGCAGCTAAGGTTTTGTTGTGAGACATTACAAGCGTGGGTCTTTGAATTTTATTTATAACGTTTGCTATTGTGAAGGTTTTTCCCGAACCGGTTACTCCCAGCAGAGTCTGATATTTTTTTCCGCTTTCAATGCCTGCTGCAAGTTTGTCTATAGCTTCAGGCTGATCCCCTGTGGGTCTGAATTCGCTTATAAGATTAAACATATATTGATTTTAACTCTTTAAGCGTTCTTGCTTTTAATGACGGGATCTCATTTTGGCATCCTATTTTGACAAAACCGGACCTTTTTGTAAAAAAAAGCCTGAATCCAACCGATTCGGCAATTTTAATTGATGCGGCACTATATTCTCCGAATGGCCAGAAAAGCGCGTAAACCTCCTTTTTTATTTCTGTCTGAAGTTCGCCCTTTGCGGCGATAAGGCGGCTTTTTACGCGCAGCTTGTATTCATCATCGGTTTCAAATCTTCCGTACGGTGCATCCGGTAAAAGACTGCTCAGTTCTTTCTGCCAGTCAGATCTGTCAAAAAATTTAGTATAACCATTGCCGATGACATAATCGCAAAGTCGGTCGTTAATCTTTTTATCGGGAATGAATGCCTTGTTTGCCAACAGCGATCCTTCTCTAAAGTGCATTGTTCCCAAGCGGTTATCTGCATTTGAAGGATAAGATTTTGCTGTGATGAATCCGTCTATTTTGTCGTCAATAAAACCCTTTTTACTCAATTTTCCTGCTGATTGACATAAAAAATATTTATCGGACATAGTTTTTATTTCAAGCCATGAGAGTCTCGCTCTTCTGAAATGAGCCTTGTCTTCATATGATGATTTTATTGGAGCGGTAAATTTTCTTAATTGATTATATTCTATTTTTGGGATATCGCTGCTTGAAAAACCTGTAAATTCATCCTCTTCAATTTCCCAGCTGTCCACGAAAAGAACAGCAGGTATTCGGTATTTTTTTAGAATTGGATAAGTCCATACCCAGCTGTCCAGATGCGCATCTGTCATAGCGATAAGAGCAGCATTTTTTAATTGCAGCTTGCCTTTCAGATAATTGTCCAAATCATATAGAGAGATAATTTTTATTTTATTGTTGATTAGCCAATTTATCTGTTCATCAAAAATTGTTTCCGTTACCGTTTCATCAGGAGAAATATTCTCATATCTAATAACCGCTATTCTACTCATTTTCTATTGCCTGCATTAGTTTTTCTTTAATAATTTTATAAATATCAGGCTCTATATCAACTTTTCGTCTAAGAATATACAGGTTTTTCATTTTGCCTAATTTTACCTTATCTTTTTCTGTTGTTATCAGAGAATCTCCCGATTTTCTAAGCTTATTTATCTCGTTCCTGCTGTAGATGTGATGATCGGGAAAACTTATTGTTTTATCGGGATTTATGCCTATGGAAGCGAGATCATTGAAAAAATTTTCAGGATCGGCTATTGCGCAAAAAGCTGTTATTGGTCTTTCAAGATTATTTGCGGAAAGTTTTTGTCCAGTTGAGGTGATCGGATGTGAAACGGACAGTTTGTATTGAAAAACAGGGACATTGTTGTTTTTGAAAGCGGTTTGAGAAAGAATCATATCGGCTCTTTTTATTCCTGAAATACTCTCTCTCAAAAAACCGGCCGGAAGCATGTATCCGTTATCAAACGGTTTTTTGCCGAGAATAAGAATTTCAATATCTTTTTTTATTTTTCTGTATTGAAAGCTATCATCCATAATAATACAGTCCGCATTGCCAAGAAGTTCGGCAGCTTTCAGTCTACCGGCTCCTGAGGCAACCGGAATTTTATGAGTTGCTATCAGATATGCTTCATCCTGAGCTTCGGGCGGTTCCGTAAATATTTTTTTTCCGTCTGATACCAGATATTCTCCGCGCTTTCTGCCTCCATAGCCGTTTGTGACTACGCCTGCAGTTATGCCGTCTGCTTTAAGCTTTTCTGCCAGCCATATCACAAACGGTGTTTTGCCTGTCCCGCCGGCCACTATATTGCCTACACCTATACAGAAGCGGGGCAGATTGTGAGATTTAAAGATTTTCTTATCATAAAGGCGGTTACGAACAGCTGTTGCGGCAGAATAGGGCGCGGACAATGTTCTTAAAAACAGCTTAACAATAATGTTATTCGAATGAACGATTGACTGCACTTTCATAATCTGTATAAAGTCTATTACACTTCAGATTTCATAAAGTCATTAGAACTACTTTTGATAAATTCATACAATCTTGCTGCCGTTCTGTCAATCACGCCTTCCTCGCCAAGCATATTTCTGATTTTTTTAATATCATTTATCGACGTTTCTCTTTTGCTGTTATTAAAGTAGGTCATAAGGGAATTTGCAATCGTTTGAGGGTCAAGGTGCTGTATAAACTCAGGGTATATATTTCTGCCCATGATAATATTCGGAAGTCCCATGCTGCCGATGCCTTTTATGAGCAGTTTTCCGGCTATATATGAGACGTTGGATAGTTTATAGCAGATGACTCCAGGAATTCCGGCGATTGCCGTTTCGAGAGTGATTGTGCCCGACTTAAGCAAAGCTGCCGTTGCATTTTTAAATATCTCTTCCGGTTTATAAAGAAGATCTTTGTATATACCATATCTTTTAATGTCGATTTCAGGTGCCTTGGCGATCATTATTTTCAGATTTCCAATCCGCTTTTTTATTATTCCGGCCGAATTCATAAAAAGAGTCAGATGCCGTTCTATCTCATTATCTCTGCTTCCGGGAAAGATTCCGAGCACCGGTTTGGATTTATCAGGATTGTTTTTTGTTTTTATAATATCTATTAACGGATGCCCGAAATAATCAACACGAAATTGATTGTCGGTAATATTTTTATATAGCGCTTTTTCAAAAGGAAGAACAACGACAAGTTCATCTACAAGCCGTCCTATCTTGTATTTCCTTGACTTTCTCCATGCCCATATCTGAGGACTTATATAATAGAACACAGGTATACCGGCCTTTTTGGCAATTTTAGCAATTCTCAGATTAAAATCGGGAAAGTCTGCCAGTATAACCGCTCCTACTTTTCCGGATCGTATAATCTTTTTAAGTTTATTGTATAATGCGATAATTGCAGATAGTTTAGGCACAATTTCGAGGACACCTATGACACTGATCGATCTAAAGTTTCCGATCAATTCTACTCCTATCGAGTCAAGATATGCTCCGCCAAGTGCTATAAACGACAGCTGCTCCGTTTTCCATATTGATTTGACTATAAGAGATAGATATCTATCTGCAGAACTCTCACCGCATACTATTAAAGACGGCTTCATCTATTTTTTTCTGGGTCGGCAAAACCCTCGCTTTGTAGTTTTAATAAATTTTATGAGATGGGAAATATTTGAATCATCCGGAAAGAGCATTTCTATTCTGCTTATAGCTTCATCAACAGGAATATTTTCCATAAAAAGCATTTTATATGCCTTTGTAATGTTGTCTATCTGCTGCCGGCTGAAATTATGTCGAGTAAGCCCAATTTTATTTATACCATGAAGTGTAGCTCTTGGTTCGGCAGATAAGCAGAAAGGCAGTATATCCTGAGACACTCCGCTTGCCCCTCCAACCATCGCATATCGTCCAATTCTTACAAATTGATGTATTGCAGTGAGCCCGCCGATTATTGCGTAGTCTTCTATTATAATATGACCCGCCAATGTTGCATCGTTTGCTAAAATCACATTGTTTCCAATTATACAGTCATGAGCAATATGGCTAAAAGCCATTATAAGACAATTGCTGCCGATTTTAGTTGTACCGCCGCCGTTTTCAGTTCCTCTGTTGATCATACAAAACTCTCTGAATGTTGTATTGTCGCCAACCTCAAGAAAACTTTTTTCTCCATGAAACTTCATGTCCTGCGGAACGGTACCGACTACTGCATGCGGAAAAAGCTTACATCCTTTGCCTAAATGTGTATATTGTGCAACTGTTGCAAAGTTTGATACTCTGCACCCATCTTCAATTTTTGTGTCGGCCTCAATAACCGCATAAGGACCTATCTCCACATTCTTGCCGATTTTGGCTGTTTTATCAATAATAGCCGTAGGATGAATATTATGCATCTATAATCAACTTTGCAAGAAGTACGCCTTCTCCGATTCTTTTGTCGTTAACGGTTGCTTTAACAGCGAGTTTCCATACATCGCCATGTCGTCTCAATATATCGGCTTCGAGGCGTATTGAATCACCCGGTATTGCAGGATTTCTAAAACGAAATCGATCGACGCCCATAAAGTAAATCAAAGTATTGGATGCGTTGTTCGGTTTTTCATCAATTGATTTTAATGTAAGAAGTCCGCCCGTCTGAGCCAGCGCTTCTATTAATAAAACTCCGGGAAATACGGGATGAGACGGAAAATGTCCCTGGAAAAACGGCTCATTATAGGTCAAGTTTTTTATTGCCGCAATATGCTTGCCTTTCTCAAACTCAATAACTCTGTCAACAAATAAAAACGGATAGTCGTGCGGAAGTATTTTTCTGATTTCGTCAATATCAATCATAGTGTTTCCCCTTAATTTCCAAGAATTCTTTTTCGAGCAATTTCATTCTCTCTAAAAGAGAAGGAAGTTTCTTTTTTACAGCCTGGAGCTTGAGCCAATCTCTATGATTCATGGTCGGTACTCCGCTGTATTGCCCGGTTTTAAGTGATTTATGAATGCCTGATTTTGCACCAATTTGAACATTGGAGTCAATTCGTATATGTCCTGCTACTCCTACCTGTCCTGCTAAAATAACATTATCTCCAAGAGTGCTTGATCCTGAAATACCGACTTGCGATATAATCAAGCATTTTTCACCCATTTTTACATTGTGTGCAATCTGCACAAGATTATCAATTTTTGTTCCCCGACCGATAAGGGTCTGCCCGAATGCGGCTCTGTCAATCGATACATTTGAACCTATTTCAACATCACTTTCTATTTTCACGATACCAATCTGAGGAATTTTTATATGATTTCCGGCTTTGTCAAGCGCATAACCGTATCCATCAGAGCCGATTACAGTTCCGGCATGAATTATTACCCTGTCTTCGATCCGGCATTGTCTCATAATCGATACGTTTGGATAAATGACACAATCATCACCTATTTCCACTTCATCATCTATGACAACACCCGGATATAAAACCGTATTGGAGCCTATATTGACTCTGCTGCCTATATAAACTGTTGGATAAATATTAGCACTGTCGGCAATCGTACAGTCTTCTCCTACATAAGCCGCATGATTTTTGAATGACGGCCGTTCTATTTTAAAAAGTTTTGCAGCCAATTTGGCCAATGCAAGATACGGGTTATCCGAAAGAAGAAAGGTTTTATTCGATTTCTCAGGAATTTTATCGATCAAAATTGCAGATGCCTTTGTTGTTTCTATAAATTTTTGGTAGCGTGGATTTGTCAAAAAAGTCAGATCGCCTTCTTTTGCTTCTTCAAGCGTATTGATTCCCGATATATTGCAATCCGAGCCGATGAGTTTACATGAAAGAAATTGAGCTATTTTCGAGAGTTTCACCTGTTTTTTGTACTTGTAAGCTTGTTATACCGCTTAATCAGTTCTTTGGTAATATCTATTGCCGGATTATAGTCGACAACGCCCGAATGAACTTCAAGAATCAGATCGTACCCTTTCTCTTTTCTAATCTGTTTTATTATTTCTATTAGACTGTCAAGTATGTTTTTGCTGTATGCGGATTCTTTTCTCGATAGTTCGCTTTGTATCTTCTGGATAAGCAGTTTGAGATTTTTGACACTCTTTCTGTAGTTGCCAAGTTTTTTGTCGTATCCTGAAGAGGTGGGCGAAAGTCTGTCAAGCGCATCCTTCTCTTTTTTCAGTTCCGTCTCTTTTTTTTTGATAATCTCCTGTTTCTGCTTTACACTGTTCTTTATAACCTGTTTTGCCTGCTTCCCCTCATTTGTTTCATTGAGTGCCTGCTGCAGATTAACTACGGCGAGTTTAAATCCTGAAGAATAGGCAGCATCAACGCCGAAGATAACAAAAAAAAATGCGAACAAAATAACTGTTTTTTTCACAAATAGCCTCCTAAAATCTGTTCTGTATGATGATAATATATAGTATCTGAAAATTCAAGAGCATATAGAGTCAACGATCCATTCATTGTTGGTTTCTATTAGCAGTGTTCCTGTTTAATAGGTCATTACAAGGAATGCTAACCCTGTTTTCTTGTTGTTGAGATTTTATCTGTGCTATGAACGGTTTTCTCTTATCAGTAGCCGCCTTTGCCCGTTAATACCAATGCAACGGTTTTAAGTAAAATAACTGCATCAATCTCAAGCGACCAGTTTCTAACATACCAGACATCGATCCTAACCCTTTCATCATAGCTGATATTGTTTCTGCCACTCACCTGCCATAGACCGGTTATGCCCGGCTTTACAGCTTTGAAATAGTCAAAAAAAACTCCATACTTTTTTATCTCCTCTTTTATGATCGGTCTCGGCCCGACCAATGACATCTCACCTTTTATAACATTGATTAGTTGAGGCAGTTCGTCCAGAGACGTTTTCCTCAAAAAGACTCCAACTCTGGTGATTCTAGGGTCAACTTTCAGCTTGAAGCTGCTTTCCCATTCCTCACGCATTTCCTTGTTATTTTCTAACAGTTCTTTTAATTTTGAATCCGCATCAAGCTTCATAGTTCTAAACTTATACATCTTCAGGATAGATCCATTTCGCCCAATGCGCTCATGCTTAAAAATTGGATGACCTTTTGTATCAACGAACACCACAATATAAATTATAAATAGAACCGGAAAAAATATGACAATTAGAACAGAGGCAGTCGTTTTATCGAAAACGGTTTTTGCAAATCGATGCATTGGATTTAGCAGATTATTCTGTACAAAAAATGCAAGCCCCTTATTGTTGATCGAGGCGGTTATTTTGACATTTACGATAGGTATTTTTGATAAAGCGGGGACTATTATCATACGTCCAATATGAGGTTGAATACGATCAATCAGATAAAAAATTCTGCTGCTCTTGTTGGCGCCGACGGCGATGACGGCAGCGTAGTATTTTTTTGAACCGATCGCGTCGTCAGTCTCTTTTATGATAGACGTCTCATTTATCTGATCTATGCGAATTAATCTTGCAACATCAAAGCCAAGGGCATTATCTTTTACAAACCATCTTTTTATATTTTTATACCCATTCTCATCACAGATGGCAAAAACAGGCTCCCTCAATAGTTTGCTGCGCATAAAATAGCGCTTTATAAAATAGATAAACATTGGTATGAAGATATTTAAAATAAAAAACAGAAGCACGATTCTTCGGGAATATTCATGACGGAATCCTTTTTTTCATTCAGTTCTTCAATGGCGCCGTAAGCCCCGCATGATATACATTTTCCGAACCATTTCGAAGTTTTATAGCCGCACTGAGTGCATACAAATTTACGTTTCATATTGCCAATAATTGCACAATCGAGGCAATTTGTCAAAATGTAATTTTTCTGATATATGTGATATAATAGAAATAGTGATTACGTCGCACAACACCTGCCGGCGGAGATAGTATTGTTAGCTCCAAAAAACAAAGATTGTGCGGGTTCTAAGAATTGAGAACGATGGCAAAGGCGTTAAAAAGAGAAGAGAAAAATAGCATTATTTTATCTTTCTTCCAGAGAGTTGCCATTTTGATATAGATTTTTATATGAAGTAGTGATACAATTTTGCATGTAATTTTTTGTAAGGCAATTCATAACAATTCATAATACTGGTATTTATGAAATTGAGAACTATAATAAGAAAATAAGAAAAATTTTACAGGATATTGCAAATGTTAAATGTGAGAGGTTTTGATAAATAAAAGATGAAAAAAGTAATTTTATGGAAAATTTAATTAAAAATTTTTTAGTTTCTGTGAAAGCAATGTCAAATAGGTACTAAATTGTGAAAGAGATGGTCATAGTTCATGATTGGTTGACCAAATTTGCCGGCGCAGAGAAGGTATTGGAAGAAATTTATGATCTGTACGAGCCCCCCATTTATACTCTGTTTTGCGATAGGCAATCAATTTATAATACAAAGCTGGAAAATGCCGATATTAAAACGTCCTTTTTGCAAAAGATACCGAATATAAAAAAATCATACAAAAATTTCTTTCCATTTTATCCTTTGGCAGTAAACGGTTTTGATACAAAAGATTATAAGGTGATTATTTCCTCATCTCATGCTGTGGCTAAAGGCATCAAAAAAAACAAAGATCAGCTTCATATTTGTTATTGTCATACTCCTTTTAGATATGTATGGGATCTGTATAAAGACTATAAAAAAGAGTTGCCCGAATTCAAAAAAATGCCTTTTGCATTGACAGTCAAATATATGAGGCATTGGGATGTTGAGAACTCCAAAAATGTTGATTATTTTATAGCGAGCTCCAATTTTGTGGCCGAAAGAATAAAAAGAATATACAAAACGGATTCAATAGTGATTTATCCTCCTGTAGATATTGAAAAATTTGAGTTGAATACGCAGAAGGAAGATTACTATATATTCATCGGCAGATTAGCAAACACTTATAAAAAACCAAATATAGTTATAGAATCTTTTAATGCCTTGGGCAAAAAACTAATAGTTATAGGTGATGGTGAAGATAGAGAATCTTTGCAAAAGAAGGCTAAAGGCAATATTGAATTTTTGGGCTGGCAGAATCAAGCTGTTATCAATAAGTATTTAAAAAGGGCAAGAGCCTTAATTTTTCCATCATTAGACGATTTTGGCATAGTCTGTGTTGAGGCGCAGGCATGCGGGACTCCCGTTATAGCTTTCAATAAAGGCGGAGCTTTAGAAACAGTAATAGATAAAAAAACAGGTATTTTCTTTAAGGAACAGACGGCAAGCAGCTTAACGGAAGCCATTGAAGGTTTTGAGCAGATAGAGAATAGCTTCGATCCTTACGATATAAGGAAAAATGCAGAGAGGTTTAGCAAGAAGCGGTTTAAGAGAGAATTTAAGGCGTTTGTTACGAAAAAAACGATTGATTTCTTTGGAAAAAATGAATAGCACTTAAGCAAGATGTATAGAGTGCTTTCTCTTGTTTTTATTGATTTAATAGGTTTTTATTTATCTTTATATTTTGCCGTCTTGGTAAGAAGAAATATTCATATTGGCAACGTTAATGTTTCTTCTGTAACGTTAGGGAATTATATTCATTTTTGGTGGATGCCTATTATTTTTATTCTATTTTTTGCCTATGCGGGTCTTTACTATAAAAGATATTCCCTGTGGGATGAAATAGGAAAAATAGTCAAGACTGTTACATTGTATATTTTTGCAATCTTTATTTTTATAGCCTTAGGTAAATTGAGTGGTGAAGTATCCAGACTAACATTGCTTATTTTATGGGTTATAAGCATATTCGTCTTTTCTCTATTCAGGTATTTTGGTAAAAAAATCTTATTTAAACTTGGGATATGGAAAGAGAATGTTTTGATTGTTGGTGCCGATGACGCAGGAAAGATTATTTTAAAAGCATTGAAACGGGAAAAACATTTAGGATATGAAGTTGTTGGATTTTTAGATGATAATAAAGATAATATTAAAAAGCGAATTGAAATAGGAAATAGACATTTCCCTGTTTTAGGAAAAATAGAAGAAATAGAAAATTGGGCAAATGAATACAACATTTCAACTGTTATCGTGGCTATACCGGCCTTAAAAGGAAACGAATTATCAAATTTAGTATATAGCATTCAGAAAACCGTTAATAAAGTCCTGCTTATTTCTGACTTGAAAGGAATTTCCATGCTGAATGCAGAGCTGTATCATCTGTTTATGGGGGAACTATTTTTAATAAAAATGAAAAACAATCTCAAATCAAAATTTGGCAAATTCCTAAAAAGACTATTTGATATTGTAATGAGTCTGATAATTTTAATCTTGTCTTCACCTTTAATTGTTATTATGGCTTTTGTCGTTAAATTAGCATTCGAAGGTCCTGTTTTTTTTGTTCAAAATAGACTTGGAAGAAATAAAAAAATCTTCAAATGTATTAAATTCAGGACTATGTATATCAATGCTGACGAAATTTTAGCCGATTTTTTAAGTAAGAATACGAAAGCTGAATTAGAATGGGCAAAATATAAAAAGTTGAAAGATTTTGACCCAAGAGTAACAAAAATCGGGAAATTTTTAAGAAAAACATCATTGGACGAACTGCCTCAAATTTTTAATGTTATAAAAGGAGAGATGAGTCTTGTGGGTCCAAGACCTTATCTTTTGAAAGAGATTAATGATAGCATTAAGAATTATAGCGATATAATATCGCTGATCTCTCCCGGTATTACAGGTCTATGGCAGGTCTCAGGAAGAAACAAACTCACATTTAACAGCAGACTAAAGCTTGATTCGTGGTATGTTTTAAATTGGTCTTTATGGCTTGATATTGTCATATTGTTCAAAACTATTAGAGTAGTATTGAAAAAAGATGGAGCATATTGAACAAAAACCGAGTATTCTAAATCTTCTTGCCTATTTTTTCTATTTTTTGAATTCGGCTCTTTTCGATAACTATCACCCTTTCGCAAATTTTCTCTATTTGATCCCTGCTGTGTGTTACAAAAATTATGGTAACTCCCATCTTTTTAAAAGACATCATTTTATTTATACACTTTTCCTGAAATTTTGTATCGCCTACCGCCAATATCTCATCTATCAACAATATCTCGGGTTCAACATGAACTGCGACCGAAAAACCAAGTCTCGCTATCATACCGGAGGAGTATGTGCGAATTGGCTGATCGATGAAATCCTTTAGTTCTGAAAAATCAATTATCCGATCCATCTTACTCTGAGCCTCATTCTTTGTCATCCCAAGAATTATTGCATTCAAAATGATATTTTCTCTTCCGGTCAATTCAGGATGAAAACCGGCGCCAAGTTCAAGAAGCGGAGCAATTCGCCCTTTTGTTGTCACCTTGCCTGAATTCGGCTTCAAAACGCCTGCTATCAGCCCCAGAATAGTGCTTTTGCCCGCTCCATTTGGCCCGATTATTCCAAACGATTCTCCCTTCTCTATTTTAAAAGAGATATCATTCAACGCAAAAAACCGTTTTCTTTTTGCCTCTTTAATATAAGTTGGAAGATGAAATAGCAGCTCCTTTATTCCGCTTGCATAATGAAGAGAAAAGAATTTAGAAACATGGTCAACTATTATAACCGGTTCACTCATATCATCTCCGCAAACCTATCCTTAAGTTTATTATAAATAAGATAACCTATTATAAAAACAAATAGACCATAAGCTAAAGAGAGCAGATATTTGTCCCAATTAAATATATTCCGCATAAAAAGAGAACGCCAATTTGTAATCAGCGGAGTAAACGGATTTATATAAATAAGATACCTGTATTTTTCGGGAACAAATTTTACGGTGTAGAAGATTGGGGTAAGATAGAAAAGTATAGTGAGCAAAAGAGCTATCAAGTATTGGAGATCCCTGAAAAAAAGATTAACAGAAGAAACGGCAAGCGAAAAACCGTAAACCACGAGAAAGGTTGGGATAATAAGCAGAGGTATGCCGTATAGCCAGGTTATTGAAGGATATTTATCGTAAAAAAGCAGAAATATTATGATTACGGGAATCGAAGCCAAAAAATGGAAAGCATCATTGAGTACCTGAGAAAGCGGCAGAAACAGACGAGGAAATCTGACTTTTTTAATTAGCGAAACATTACCGATGAACGATACTGCGCTGCCCATAATAGAGTTGTTTACCCATTGCCAGGGAAACAGACCCGAGATTAGAAACAGGGAATAATCTTTTATCTGAAAACGCATTATAATCTTAAACACAAAATAAAAAATCAGCGCATAAAGCAAAGGGTTGGCAATCGACCACGCATAGCCCAACATGCTATTTTTGTAGCGTACCTTTATCTCTTTTTTTGTTAGAACAATAATAAGATCTAAATAGTATTTTAATCTTTGTCTATTCAAATCAATCAGCATTTTAAAGTGAAATCCCGGCAGATTACAGGAAGCATTCGAACTTGCTTTTGATATCATCGCCCTCTGTAACAATATTTTTGCCAAGTCCGTTAAATACTTTTATCTCTATATTAGTCTTTTTATACACAATTATAATCCTTTATTCAGATATATATCTTTATCATTCATGTCAAAAGCTGCTCAAACAACCTTATATGCTTATTTACGGTTTTGTTCCAGGAAAACAACTTCGCTCTCGCCTTTCCCTTTTCTATAAGACCGGTTCTTAAATCTGTTTTGCTATTTAGTATGCTGATTTTATCACAAATATCATCAATATTCAATGGATCAACATACAAAGCCGCATCTTTGCATATTTCCGGCATTGCCGCCCTATTTGACGCTATGACGGGAGTACCGCAAGCCATTGCCTCAAGCGCTGGAAAACCGAAGCTCTCGTATAACGATGGAAACAGAAAGACAGAGGCATTCTTGTAAAGCTCCTTCAAGGTGTCGATATCGTTTATCTGTCCCCTAAATTCAATATATTCATCGGGAATATCTGCAAGAATCTTTTCAACAGAATCATCCAGTTTCATTATCTTTGGTTTTACTCCTACCACAATAAGTCTTTTACCTATATCTTTATAAACTATATTAAACGCTTTTACAAGTCCATGAAAGTTTTTTATTTTGCTTAGATTTCCGACATACAATATGTAATCCTCTTTTTTATGATTCACGCTGCAGTTCAAAAATTCTTTGCTTACCCCGCTATAAATAACATATATTTTTTCTTTTATCAATGGATATCTTCTTATTAGTTCATTTTTTTCAAAATTTGAAACGGTGATTACTGCATCGGAAAGTTTTAAAACCCTTTCGGTAAGTAAATTATAATAAAGTCTGTATGACAGACTGAATGAATCGGGATAATCAAGAAAAGAGAGATCGTGAATTGTTGTAATAAATTTTACACCTTTCGGTTTTATAATCGGGCAGACATTAGCAGGGCAAAAAAGCAGCTTATATCTGCTGGATTTTGCGTATAGGCTCGTGTGTTCCCACAAATGCTGCTGCCACCCATTTTTAACGGAAGGTACGGCAACATCAATCGCATCCGGCATTATAGCTTTCAAACCGTCAACAATCTCAATCGTATATCGCTCAACGCCGCTTATGGCACCATGTTTTAGAACTCGTCCATCTATCAGGACCGATTTTTTTTTAAACAATAAAGACTCCCATTTTATTCATAATATCATATTTTGTTCTTTATGTCATTGCGAGAACGTTTTCCTTGTCATTGCGAGGAGCGGAGCGACGAAGCAATCTCGTCTTTGGTTATTGCTTCACTGACACATCTCACAGATTACAGACACAAATTGAGACTGCCGCGGCCTGCGGCCTCGCAGTGACGGGAGAAAAAGTCATCGCGGCACCTTTCTCTTTGTCATTGCGAGCGCAGCGAAGCAATCTCGTCTGCACGCTTTGTCGTTTCACTATCTTCAGCAGCCCTGCCTTCTATCAGGCGGCACAGTTTTTCTGCTCCAGCTTCCCAAGAATATTGCCTTAAATCTTCATCCTTGAAGTTAAGGAAATCGTTAAGTTTATCTTTTTCCCATAGATTATACAATCTTAAAACAACTTTTTTTATATCATTGACATCATTTTTGCATACAATACCGACATTAAATTGTTTTGTTAATTCAGCTGTTTCATCATTATCATTATAAGCAATGCATAATATAGGTTTCCTGTTTCCAAGATATTCAAAAAACTTGCCCGGAATCTGATAAGATTGCCGGTTGCTGATATGAACCAGAACATCCGCTTTATGCTGCAACTTTAACGATTTATTATACGGTATAAATCCGAGAAACTCAATTTTATCGGCAATTATTCCACATTTTTTCATAAATGCCTCATTTCTGCCTGCAATAATAAACCTAAACTTGATATTCAATGCAGATAATGCCTTAAATAAATTGGCAGGATCTCTAAACTTCTTGTAAAATGTGCCCGTAAATAGCAGTGTAAAATCGTCATTTTTGTGCCGTTTATTTTTATATTCTTGCCCTAAAGAGTGCAAAGAAAAGCCCTGTTTGATTATTTCAAATTTTTCTCTTTCAATATTATATTTTTTGCTAACAATATCCAGTACATTGTTATTGGTCAAAATTATTTTATCGGCTTTCTCCAAAATTTTCCTTTCATAATGGGCATTAATCCGCCTTTTCCATTTAGAATAATATGGGGCATAGAGTGTATCTCCCATATCAGCAATCCATAACATATCGGGATTATTCTTTTTGATTTTTAATCCAATCAAACTGTCAACAAAC
>CAJVZA010000038.1 GCA_913009315.1 uncultured Hippea sp. | reverse complement strand
TTTTTTTTTTTTAATGATACGGCGACCACCGAGATCTACACTCTTTCCCTACACGACGCTCTTCCGATCTCTGTATGCTAAAACCTATTTATCTTTTTGCTATCCCCAATGACAGTAAATGCAAGGATGTTATGATTTCTATGTATCAATTTGAGCGTTGGAACATTAAATACAATTCAGTATCAATATTTGATGACCAGGAAACCATCAATCGACGTGTTCTTGCTAAGTTCAGTGACATCGGTGAGAAGCAATTTTCTTCTCTTTCTTATAATAAGAACAGAATCAAAAATTATCTTCACGAACAAATTAAAAACGCAAATTGAAACTCCACTTCGACCCAAATCAGCAATTTCAGCATGATGCGATAAACTCCATAGTAGGCATATTTGAAGGACAGCCGTTAAATCAGGGTGATTTTAGTTTTTCTATGAGTTCGGAAAATAGTTTGTTTCGGGAAGGCTGCGCCGGCAATCGTCTTGAAATAAGCGAAGAACAGATTCTCAAAAATATTCAGGAGATTCAAAAGAAAAATGAACTTTCTGTTTCCGGGACACTGGACGGTATGAACTTTTCCGTTGAGATGGAGACCGGCACAGGCAAAACCTATGTCTATCTCCGCACCATTTACGAACTGAATAAAAAATATGGTTTTAAAAAATTTGTCATTGTTGTTCCTTCCATTGCCATTCGTGAAGGTGTGTTAAAAAATCTTGAAATTACCTTTGACCATTTTCAAAACCTTTATGATAAAATACCGGTTAATTTTGATGTGTATAATTCCAGGCGGGTTTCCAATTTAAGAAATTTTGCCATCAACAATAATATTCAGATTCTTGTTATCAATGTCGATTCCTTTGCCAAAGATGAAAATATTATAAACAAACCAAATGACAAATTGACGGGCAAAAGGCCGATTGAATTTATTAAAAATACTTCTCCTATTGTGATTGTTGACGAACCGCAGAACATGGAAACGGAGATAAGGAAAAAAGCAATTGAGAATCTGAATCCCTTTTGTACTCTTAGATATTCGGCGACACATACCAATCGTTATAATATGGTTTACAATCTTGACCCGGTAAAAGCCTATGATTTGGGATTGGTAAAACAGATTGAAGTCGATTCCATTGTTACGGAAAATGATTTCAATGAAGCTTATTTACATTTAGAAAAAGTAACCGCAATGAAAACCCGCACTTCCGCAAAAATTAAGATAGATATAAACACAACTGATGGAGTAAAACGAAAATCCGTTACCGCAAAAGTGGGCGATGATTTGTATGATTTATCCAATAAAAGAGAAATTTATAAAAACGGCTATATTATAAACGGAATTGATGTTTCCGAAAATTTGATTGAGCTTTCAAATGGTGAAATTGCCTTTGCGGGTGATACGTTCGGCGGATTTTCCGATGAGATTATGAAAGTTCAGATCCAAAAAACTGTTGAGGAGCACTTTTTAAAAGAAAGAAAACTTAAAAGCAAAGGAATAAAAGTGCTGTCTCTTTTTTTCATAGACCGTGTGGCCAACTACCGTAATTATGATTCTGACGGAAATCCGGCAAAAGGGAAGTTTGCCGGGTGGTTTGAAGAGATATATAAGAAAATATCCTCCAAATCTGCATACAAAGATTTGATTCCGTTTGAAGCGGATGAGGTTCATAACGGCTATTTCTCAGCTGATAAAAAAGGGAAATGGAAAGATACAAAAGGGAATACCAGGGCTGATGACGACACCTTTAAACTGATAATGAAAAATAAAGAAAAGCTGTTGGACATTAACGAACCTTTGCGATTTATATTCAGTCATTCCGCTTTGCGCGAGGGGTGGGACAGTCCGAATGTTTTTCAGATATGTACTTTGAATGAAACACATTCCGAATTAAAGAAAAGACAGGAAATCGGGAGAGGTCTGAGGCTTTCGGTTAATCAGGAAGGAGTGCGGATGCAGGATACCAATATTAACCGATTGACGGTGGTTGCCAATGAATCGTATGAAGATTTTGCCAAACAGCTGCAGTCGGAAATTGAAGAAGATTGCGGCGTATCTTTTAAAGACAGAATCAAAAACAAACAAAAAAGGGCAACGGTCAAATATCGAAAAGGTTTTGAACTGGATAATAAATTCAAGGATATATGGGATAAAATAAAATATCAAACCATCTATCGGGTTGAATACGATACTGCTGAACTTATCGAAAAAGCAGCGAAAGCAGTCATCCAAATGCCTTTTATCGGAAAGGCAGCAATCAAGACAATCAGAACTGCTGTTAAATTTGATGAGGCAGGTATCATAGCCGACAGTATTAAAGCATCATATTCTTCTACACTTGAAGGAAAATTTAGAATACCGGATATTCTGTTTTATATTCAGGAGAGAACGGAACTGACACGTTCAACAATTCTTGAAGTACTCAAAAAATCCGGCAGGATAGGGGAAGTGTTGATAAATCCGCAGCTTTTTCTTGATTGCGCTATTACTGCTATAAAAGATGTTCTTTCTGAATTGATGATTGAAGGCATTAAATATGAGAAAATAGGCAATAGAGAGTATGAAATGCGATTGTTTGAAAACCCGCCGGATTTTTTCCTTAATGAACTGACGTTCAAAATCTCAAACGATAAAAAAACAATTTACGAAAATATGCTGCCGCTTGATTCTAATGTTGAATATAAATTTGCAAAAGAGTGTGAAAGCAGAGATGACATTGAATTTTATTTTAAACTTCCATTTTGGTTTAAGATTAAAACGCCTATAGGTAATTATAACCCCGACTGGGCGTTGATAAAGAAAAATGAAAGAACGGTTTATTTTGTTGCGGAAACCAAATCGGCAGGACAAGAATTGAGGACAAGCGAAAAGCAAAAGATAAGATGCGGATCGGCTCATTTTAGTGAGTTTAAGGATATTAAATACAGACAGGTAGCAACTGTAGGAGAATTGGATCAACTAATATCTATTAGGGAGTGAAGCGGAGGAAATCTATTTTATTGAGGCTGCTTTGACTATGCTTCCGATTTTTAGGTCTGTTAATTTTTCTGCCGAATTTTTGAATGCGGCAAGCTCAAGATATCCTGAAGAGTTGATAATGTTTCCTATCTTTTTGCCGCATTTTTCTATTTGGCTGTAATTTTTGACCCATTCCGATACAATGATATTTCCCCACTTTACTTTATTTCCTTGATATATAAGAGAACTTTCTATATTGCTTATCACATTTCCGAAATCATCTATGTGCAGTACTTTGCCTGAAACAGTCGAATCTGTAATTTCCGGTTCTATTTCTATAAGTTTCGGCTGTCTTTTGTATTCCGTTCCGATCTCTTCCAGCTGTTTGCCGCTTATCAATTCGGCAGCCGCTTTTGCGAAAACGTCTCTTCCTGCAAATGTTGCACTTGTACCCTTTATTGCAACAATCTTCTCGATATCTGTTAATATGGAGCTTAAAACACCGTTATCGGGTGCTATAAAAACCATATCATGAGATTTGACGCCTATAACGGCTCTGTCCGTACCTACACCCGGATCTACTACGACAAGGAAAAGACTGTTTTTCGGAAACCACTTGTAATTCAGTTTTAAAACAAAACCGGCCTGATCTATTTGAAAACTTCTGATATTGTGGCTTATGTCGATAAATTGTATAACTTTTTCGATATGTTCGACATGTTTTAGTATGGTCGCTTTAACTTGAGCTGCATATCCGGATCTGCAGCCGAAATCAGTCAATAGGGCTATTACGTTATGCATTGTCTATTATTTACCGTTAAAAATAATATTTTGCCATTCTCTCGCCGAAAGCACAGTGCATCCTGATATGCGGCATTGGATATGAACGACACTTTTTGGTATTGTTATTATCTTCCCGTTGAAAAAAAGGTGCATACCGATAGAGTTTCCAAGTGTTGCAAGAAGAAGATTCTTTGCCTTTAACTTCATTGTTTTGCCGGCTTCGATAAATCCTGAATTCGAAGTTTTGCTGTCAATCTTATAAAAGATCCAGCTTCTTCTTCCCGCTACGATTTTAAATGTAAAATAATCCGGCTTCTGTTCGCTTTTTACGGCTACGATGTTTTTATGCGCACTTTCCGAACTGTTTGATGATTTGAAATGGGATTTTTGAACGGTTTGAACTCTGTTGCTGACGACATTTTTTGTATTGAAAAAATTAGGCGCAATATATATGGTTGAAGCTATTATCAATGCAGCTCCCAATACAGCTCCGGATATATAAGTTATCCTTCTCTTGATAGATTTTGACCGTTCTGCTTCTTTTCTGATAATTTTTTCTTTCTCTTTTTCTTCTTCAAAAAAAAGTCCCCTGAATTCTTTTATTAAATCAGAACGGCTTTCTTTGATTGCTTCTAAATAGTTTCTTAAGAAGCCTTCCATAAAAACCGGTATCAGGAATCTTTTTCTTTCACCTTTCTCGAGTATATTTAAAAGTTTTTTCGAAATTTTTGTTTTACTGCTTACGGTATCTATGCTTATATTGCGGGATTCCCGAAGCTGCTTGATTTTTTGACCGAATTCCCGAAACCTATCCATTTTTTTTGATCAATCTCAGATATAGCAAGACTTGAGTTCTTATGAGGCTGTCTTTGCTTTTTAACAGCTTTTTCAGGTAAATTTCAGATTTTTTATATCTTTTCAGATAAAAAAGGTCTTTTGCGTAAAGCAGAGTTTCAAAATCATAGAATTTTGATCTGTTCTTTATGACACGCAGAGTCTGTATTGATTTTTCAAATTCTCCTATAATAAAATAATCTTTCGCAAGATGAAACAGCTTATTCCTGTCATATTTTCCTAAAGTTATTGCCGACTTCAGATCCTTTATTGCGCTGCGGTATCTGCCTGTCTTTTCATATGCTATTGCCCTGTTGTAGTAGCTTACGATTGGATAACTGTATTTCGAGAGATTTATAGCCAGACTGAATTGGATAATGGCCTCGTTCCATTGTTTATTTTTCGCATACCAGATGCCTAAAGCGTTGCGGGCAGGCGTATACTGTTTGTTTATATCTATAGATTTCTGAAGCCATTTGAATGCTGCATCAAGTTTGCCTTCTATCATATAACTTATTCCTTTCAAATAAGCAGTTTCAGAATTATTGGGGATAAGAGCATTAGATTTGTCCAGATATCTTAACGCTTCCGGAATATTTTTATAATCCTTATGCGCTATTATGTTGGAAGCCATTTTTCTATACAGCTTTGCTCTTTCGCTGTTTTTATTTATAGCAGTAGCAGAGTGCACATTTTGCTGTTTTACTGTGCATCCAAAAGATACAAAAATAATAACCAGCGCAATTGCGATATTCCTCATAAATTTCACTATATCATGCTGGAAGCGATATTTCAATGACAAAGAAAACTTCAAGCAACTATAAAATATTTGATTCTTATTTGTGGGAGATTAGCAGTTAAAACACGATATTTGGGGGCACTATCTATTAAAAATATCAAAATATACTAATTTTAAGCATTTTATTATATTGGAATTTAAGCGGATTTAGGATGATTTAAGGTGAGATATCCAAATATATGATAACTTATAATTTATAAAATGACTTGACTTCTTTTTAAAATATTGTATTTTGTAGAAAACATTATTTCTTTGGGGAGGAGCGATGAAATGGTTTAAAAAAGTTCACCATTATTTGCCTCCAGATTTTATATTGGAGAGAGCTGACGATTTATGTATACGATGTAAAGCGTGTGTAACGCAATGTTCATTCGATGCCAATTTTTATGATCAGAAACGGAATTTTATATATACGCTTCAGCAAAACTGTGTAGGCTGCAACAGATGTGTTGCTTATTGTCCTACAGAAGCAATTGTTGTAAAAAACCGTCCCAATCCGTTTAGGGAGCATTCCCATTGGGGCGCATACTATATAAGCGGTATTAAACGACGTGCATATTATGGCGGGACTCCTGTAAAAAGTATGGGAAATGACAGACCGTTTCCCATTTATTGGGATAAACTTCTGCTCAATGCAAGTCAGGTGACAAATCCGTCGATTGATCCTCTTCGCGAACCTATGGAACTGAGAACATATATAGGCAGAAGACCGAAATATTTAAAAAAGGGAGAAGCGCTTCCTCCATCCATTATGCTTCAGACGCCGATTATGATAGGAGCAATGAGCTACGGGGCATTAAGTTTTAATTCAGTTGAGTCTATCGGAAGAGCTGTCACAATGGCAGGAACATTTTTTAACAGCGGCGAAGGAGGACTGAGCAGAGATCATTACAAGTTCTCCAAGCATGTTATTGTTCAGGTGGCATCAGGAAGATTTGGAGTTCATAAGGAATATCTTGATATCGGCTCAGCAATAGAGATAAAAATAGGACAGGGCGCCAAACCCGGTATAGGCGGTCATCTTCCCGGCGAGAAAGTTTCCGAAAGCATTTCCCAGGCAAGAATGATACCTAAAGGCACTGATGCTCTATCGCCTGCGCCTCATCATGATATCTATTCCATAGAGGATCTGAGACAATTGATATATGCATTGAAAGAGGCTACACGATACAGCAAGCCTGTCATTGTTAAGATAGCTGCGGTTCATAATGTTGCCGCTATTGCCTCCGGTATTGCGCGCTCGGGCGCCGATGCAATCAGCATTGACGGATTCAAAGGGGGGACGGGGGCGGCTCCGGAGATTATAAGAAATCATGTCGGTATTCCCATTGAGCTGGCACTGGCTGCCGTTGATACAAGGCTGCGTCAGGAAGGTATAAGAAATGAGGTTTCGATCATCGCTTCGGGAGGTATAAGAGGAAGTGCGGACGCTATAAAGGCGATTGCTCTTGGTGCAGATGCGGTTTATATAGGAACGGCGGCTTTGATAACCTTAGGATGCACTTTATGTCAGCAGTGCCATACGGGTAGATGTGCATGGGGAATTACCACTCAGGATCCGTTTTTATCAAAGCGTGTCAACCCCGACATAATGTCGGAACATCTTTATAATCTGTTTAACGTATGGTCGCTGGAGCTTAAAGAAATTATGGGAGCTATGGGTGTCAACAGTATTGAGAGTCTAAGAGGCAACAGGCTTCATCTCAGAGGTGTTGGGCTTTCTGACCGTGATCTTGAAATTCTTGGTGTTTTACCTGCGGGAGAATGAGTATGAAACTTGTCTATATTAAAGAGGATGCTTGTGTGGAGTGCAAACTGTGCGAGCTTGCATGCTATGTCGAGCATTCTCCAACTAAAGATATATTGGATGCGTATGAGATGGAGATAAGGCCTATGCCGAGATGCGAAGTGGATGTTGAGCTTCCGTATTCGGCATCAATTATGTGCAGACACTGCATAGACGCACCTTGTCTTACAGCTTGCCAGAACGGTTCTATTTATAAAGACGAACGGGGTGCCGTTATCGTAAACGAGAAAACATGCGTCGGATGCTGGATGTGTATAATGATGTGCTCTTATGGAGTTATAAAGAGAGATACGCGTCATGGATATTTTGGTATTTCAACTAAATGTGATCTGTGTCCTGAGCGCGAAACTCCGGCATGTGTAGATTCGTGTCCTAACGGCGCACTTCTTTATGATGATAGGGGATAGAAATATGAGATATATAGTGATTGGAAATTCGGTGGCCGGTTTGTCGGCTTGCGAAACTATAAGAAACAACGATAAAAGCGCCGATATAACCGTTATCGCAGATGAACCGTTTTTTGCGTACTCAAGACCGCTTTTATCGGATTACATAACCGGACATGTCAAAATTGAAGACGACAGATTTCATTACAGACGAGATTCATTTTATGATGATCTGAGAATAGAGAAAAAATTCGGCAAAAGAGCAAGGCAAATAGTTGCGAAAAGTAAAAAAGTTTTACTTGATAACTCTGAAGCTGTTGAATATGATAAATGCCTTATTGCAACGGGAGGCGTACCTTTCGTGCCTCCCAATCTAAAAAATAGCAGCGTTGAAGGGGTTCATTTTTTTACAAATCTTACCTATGCTCTGGAGTTGGAAAAGGCTTTGAAAAAAGCTAAAAAAATAGTCGTGGTAGGTGCAGGCCTGATCGGAGCCAAACTTGCCGAAAAACTTTCACTATACGGTTTTGATGTGTCTATCGTCGAACTGACAAATAAGATTTTGGGGCTTGCTCTTGACGGTCCGTCATCCTCACTTGTGGCTGCTCAGATGAGTAAAGCCGGAGTTAATGTTATTACTGAGGATTCGGTAAATGAGATTTTGGGAACAACAAAATGTGAAGGTGTTGTGCTTGCTTCGGGGAAGAAAATTGAATGCGATCTGACAATTATGGCAATAGGTGTTAAGCCGAATACATCGGTAGCTAAAGAGAGCGGTATTGCCGTAAACCGAGGTATAGCGGTAAGCGAAACTATGCAGACATCAGTCAAAGATATTTATGCTGCCGGCGATGTTGTTGAGCTGCATGATACTGTTTTTCAGATGAATCATCCTATTCCCGTAATACCGTGGGCAGCTGTTTGCGGTCGTATTGCAGGAGAAAATATGTCGGGTATTTATAAGAGCTTTAACGGCGGCTTTCCGGTCAATTCAATATCAATAGGTGATATATCATTTGTATCTATGGGGTATGTTGAAACACCTGATGATTGTCGGCAGTATATCAACGACAAAAGGATTGATGAGGGCATTTATAGAAAGGTTATCGTCAAGGATGGAATAATAAAAGGTGCCATATTTATGGGAGATATTGAACGTGCCGGGATGATAAGTGCTATGATAAAAGATAACACTGATGTATCGGCTTTTGCAGAACGAATTGTCGAAAACGATTTCTGGTGGCATTCACTTGATAGAACATTAAGAGAAAAGCTTACCAGGAGAGCATAATGTTTATAAATGTCAGCAATAATTTACCAAGAGATATATCGGGTTGCGGTATAAGCGGTTTTATCAATACAAACGGAAGAAGATCAAGCGGAAGAGCTTGTGTTGACTCAATTTGTATGATGCGTGACAGAGGAAACGGTCTTGGCGCCGGATTTGCCGTTTACGGTGCATATCCTGAGTTTAGGAATTATTATGCGATACATATTATTTATCAGGATAATAAAGCAAGAGAAGAAACGGAAGAATATCTTTCCACGAAATTATCAATAGTGCAGCGGGGCGGTATTCCTACAAAAAAAACAAAGAATATTCAATCGAGGCCGTTATTTTTTGTCTATTTCGGAAAACCGCGCGCTCAATCCGATGTTGCTGAGATTGATGAATTCAGAGAAGATCAGGAGGATGAGTTCATAGTAAGGCTTGCTATGAAAATTAATGAAAATATCAAGGGAGCATATGTTATATCGAGCGGAAAAAATCTCGGAGTATTTAAAGGGATAGGTTTTCCGGAGGATATTGCCGAAATGTTTATGATTGACGATTACAAGGGATATTGCTGGATTGCTCACAACAGATATCCCACTAATACTCCCGGCTGGTGGGGAGGTGCTCACCCGTTTTCGGTATTGGACTGGAGCGTAGTTCATAATGGAGAAATATCTTCTTATGGCATAAATAAGCGTTATCTTGAGATGTTTAAATATAATCTTAATTTGAAAACCGATACCGAGGTTATATCGTATCTGTTGGATCTGCTTGTAAGAAGACATGGATTATCATTAAAGGAAGCGGCGTTGGCGTTTGCTCCTCCTTTTTGGACACAAATTGAAAAAATGAATACCGACCAAAAAAATAAGATTGAAAAGATAAGAAGAATTTACGGAAGCGCTATGTTGAACGGTCCTTTTGCCATACTCGTAGGATTCAAAGGCGGACTGATGGGATTAAGCGACAGAATTAAACTTAGACCTTTGGTTGTCGGCCAAAAAGGCGATACAACTTATATGGCAAGTGAAGAATCGGCCATAGTGGGTGTCGTGAAAGAATTAGATCGAATCTGGTCTCCAAATGCCGGAGAACCCGTTATTGCCAAATTAAAGCCTGCCGTATCGGCACGTCTGTTTGGTAAATCCAACAAAACCGTGAGGGTATAAATATGAAAACAATAGATGCGAATAAACTTTATTATAAGATATTAAACGATCAGATACATGATGCTGTGGATTCCGGCTATAGAAATATAGCAATCAATAATGTTTACGGTCAGTATTATATTGGAGATGGATTAATGCAGCCTGTGAAAATTGATATAAATGGAATACCCGGAAATGATCTGGGAATTTTTATGGATGGTCCCTCTATTTATGTACATGGTGATGCCCAGGATGGCATCGGCAACACAATGAGCGGCGGAAAAATTGTAATTGACGGAAATGCCGGAGATGTGCTGGGTTACAGTATGAGAGGCGGGCGAATATATGTTAGGGGCAACGTAGGATACAGGACATGCATACATATGAAATCGTATAAGGATGATTTTCCGATTGTTATTATTGGAGGCAGAACCGGAGAGTTTGCCGGAGAGTATATGGCCGGAGGAGTTCTTGTGATACTTGATCTGTTTTCCGAAATCAATACCTATGACTGCAACTTTATCGGCGCAGGTATGCATGGCGGAATAATTATAGTGAGAGGCAAGGTCAACAGCGATTCTTTGGGAAGAGAGGTAAAAGTAACCTCTTTATTGCAGGAAGATCTATTGCAGATAAAAGAATATCTGTTTGAATATTGTCAGGAATTAAACATAAACTACAATAATGTGATGAAAAGTAGATTTACAAAAATTATCTCTGCAACAAACAGACCGTATAAAAACCTTTACATTGACGGATTTTTGCACTAATATATATAGAGGTCTGCCCAGTTGGTGATGGATGTTTGTTTCCTGTACCAACACCTGTAATTTGACGGCCAAATTGTGACAAGTTTGCAAGGGAGCTGTTTCCTGCATATAGCGGGTTCATGGAGACAGTCTACACGGCTGGGCGGATCAATGAAGTAAGCAACACAAAAATATATAGCTTATATAAGATTTATATAATGGTTAGATAAACACTGAAGCTAAAAAAACCGCTTGAACCCTGTTGCTTACTTGTGACAGGAAGATAGTGAAAAAAGATAAAAAAAGTATAAGACACTCTGTTTTAAACAGAAGAAAAAATCTGTCCGAAGAAGTTTATCATAGCTTAAGTGAGAAAGTTTGTCATCATTTGCAAGACAGATTTTTGACAGGATATAAAAGAGTTATGGGGTTCGTCCCCGTAAATAATGAAGTCTATATAACACCTTTGCTTTATCATATATTGGAAACAGGTGTCCTGATCCTGCCTAAGGTAGTAAACCAAAATATAAAGCCTGTAAAAGTCGATGATTTGGACTGTCTCGCTGCAGGTTATAAAGGGATACCTGAGCCTGCAGACAGTGAACCGGCTTCCGATATCGATATCATATTGGTTCCCGGAATTGCATTCGTCAAATCCGGTCGGCGAATCGGCTACGGCGGAGGTTTTTATGATCGTTTTTTTGCCGAAACCAAATCGGTTCTGGTTGCTCCCGCCTTTTCATTTCAGATAATCAAGCAGATTTATGCAGACAGCTTTGATATTCCTGTCGATTTTATTGTAACAGAAAGAGAAATAATTAGATGTAACGATTTTAATAAAGGAGAAAACAATGGATAGTACATTAATGTTTATATTGGGGTTTTTGTTAGGTGCGATTATTCTGTATATTTTTTACTCGGTATTTGTAAAAAAAGGCTATATGAAAAGTATGGAATCCTCACGAAAGATTATTGAAGATGCAAAAAGAGATGCAGAAATATTAAGGGCAAAAGTAGAATCTGAGGCTAACAAAAGAGTGGCTCAAATGATACTTGAAGTCAACAATGAAGTTAAGGAAAAGCGAGAGGAAACCAAGCGAGCGCTTAAGCGTATAAATTATAGAGAAGATCTGCTTGATAAAAAGGAAAAATCACTGCATTCGAAAGAGTCGGAACTCTATAAAAGAGAGTCGGACATCAATGATAGGCAGAAAAGTATGGATATCAAAGAAAAGGAGATGCTGAATAAAAAGCAGGATATACTAAATCAGCTTGAGAAAGTGGCCAATATGAGCAGCAGGGAGGCAAAACAACAGTTGATTGAATCTGTGAAGGAGTCTGCCATGAGAGAATCGGTTGAAATCTTGCGTAAAATAGAGGAAGAGACTTTGGAGACTGCCAAAGAGAAGAGCTCGAAGATTCTGGCGTTAACATGTGATAGAATATCAAACAGCTTTATAAATGAAAAGGTTTCATCGACAGTAAGCATACCGAGTGATGATATGAAAGGAAGAATAATAGGACGTGAAGGAAGAAATATACGATCGTTCGAAAATGTGACAGGTGTTGATGTGATTGTAGATGATACACCGGAAGTTGTCGTATTGTCCAGTTTTAATACCTACAGACGTAAAATAGCTCAGGTGGCGCTTGAACGGCTTATAGTCGACGGACGAATACATCCCGTTAAGATTGAAGCTACAGTAAAAAAGGTTAAGTATGAACTTGATGAAGAAGCTATGAGTGATACAAAGAAGATTCTCTTTGAGCTTAATATCGGCAACATAAATCCCAATATTGTTCGTCTTCTTGCGAAATTGAAATTCAGGACAAGCTATACACAGAATATTCTGGCGCATTCGGTTGAGGTTGCATATACGGCAGGTATTATGGCGAGCGAATTGGGACTGAGAACTAAACTTGCCAAACGAATGGGTCTGCTGCATGATATCGGAAAAGCGCTGGATCAGGAAGCCGAAGGCAGCCATCCTGAACTTGGAGCAGATGTTGCAAGGCGATACAATGAACCGGAAGAGGTTGTAAATGCCATACTTTCACATCATGGCGGAATAGCTCCCTCCTGCCCTGAATCGGTACTTGTAAGTGCAGCCGATACATTATCGGCAGCAAGACCCGGCGCAAGAAGTGAGCTTTTGGCGAACTATATCAAAAGAATATCCGAACTTGAAACGGTTGCAAAAGGTTTTCCGAATGTTAAAGAATGCTATGCAATTCAGGCCGGAAGAGAGGTGAGAGTGATTGTAAACCCGGAGAACATAAATGATGATGAAACTTATCTTTTGGCAAAAGAGATTGCCTCTGAAATTAAAAATAAGGTAACTTATCCGGGAGAAGTGAAGGTTACTGCCATAAGAGAGATAAGGGCAACCGAAATTGCTGCATAATGCAGTTTGACAAGACTATTATTCTTCTCCGGCATCCTCAGGTGGCCAATTTCGCGGAGCATGTGTATAATGGATCTCATGACGTCGGTATAACCTCAAGCGGCGCAAAGCAATTTTTGAAAATCGGCAAATTTTTAGCGAAAAATTACAGACCGGATATTATTTTTTCAAGTGATCTTATAAGAGCGAAAGCAGGAGCGTATTTCGTATCCAGATTTTCCGATGCTCCTGTGGTTTTTATGAAAGAGCTAAGAGAAAGAAATATGGGAATTTTCGAATTAAAGATCTGGCATAAGATAGCAAGCTTATATCCAAATGAAGCAAAACAGTTTATCGATAACCCGGTACATTTCAGGCCTGCAGGCGGTGAGAGTTTTGCAGATCAGCAGAAAAGAGTTATGAAAGCTTTTTTCGCAATATTATCTTCAGAAAAAAAATATATAGCAATTGTTGCACATGGCGGAACAAACAGAATTATACTTTCTTTTATAAAGGATGTTTCCTTAAAAGATGCAATAAGAATTGATCAAGACTATGGGTGTGTAAACATAATTGTATGCAAAAAAGAGCAATTTTCATTGATAGAAGAAAATAATACGGAAATTTATGAAAACTGATAATGATATGAATAAGAAATCCATTTTACAATGGCAACGCTAATATCTGTTTTTAGATGGTTTTTTATTGCAGTCTCAACGATTCTGTTCGGTTCTTTGGTGGCAACTACAGGATCGTATCGGTTTGCGATCTTATGGGGCAAGGCACTTCTTTTTTTTAGTGGTGCCGCATTGTCGGTTAAGGGTACGATCAAAGGAGAAGAGAACTACATAATTGTGGCTAACCATTCTTCTTTTATTGATATACCTGCACTGTTGGCAGCTCTGCCTGTCAAACTGTCATGGCTTGTCAAAAAATCGCTCTTTTTGATACCGTTTCTTTCATCTGCAATGAAAAAACTGGGGTCTGTTTCGGTTGACAGAACAGATACAAGAAGCAAAGCCTCCAGTATTTTAAGAATTATAAAAGAGACAAAAAACGGCAAAAATTTTGTAATATTTCCTGAGGGAACAAGAAAAGGCTCAGATTTTAAGGAAGGTAGTTTTTTGATTGCAAAAAAAAGTAAAGTAAAGATTCTTCCGGTCAGAATTGAGGGAAGTGCCGATATTCTGAGTCCGAAATCATTTACCTTCCATCCCGGCAAAATAAATGTTATAATATATGAACCGATGGATTACAGCGATGATATAAAAAATAGAATAGTGGAGATTTTGAAATAAGCAGATTAGGTTCAACTAAGTTTATCCTTTTAGCTGCGATGTTATTTTTGTTGGCCGGATGTGTCGGCAGCCCTGTTTCCTCAGTTTTTCGTCATCATAGAAAATATACCGTTACGCCGCCTGCGGGCTATTATTATGATGGATATCAAGAGCGAGGCATTGCATCATGGTATGGGTCCGATTTTGATGGTAAACCTACTGCCAGCGGCGAAATTTATAATATGTATGCAAGTACGGCTGCTAACAAAACATTGCCTTTGGGAACAGTTGTAAGAGTGAAAAATCTCAACAACGGCAAAACAACAGTGGTCAGAATTAACGATAGAGGCCCGTTTGTAAAAGGAAGAATTATTGATCTATCCTATAAAGCGGCAAAAGATATTGGAATTGTCAGAACCGGAACGGCTCCGGTTGTTATCACAATTATAGGCGGCAACTACGGAAAGGTTGAAAGATTTACACTTCAGGTGGGAGCATTCGTTGTCAGGAGCAATGCAGTGCGCTTAAAAGACAGGCTGGATCCTTCGTTTTATTCTCTTTCGATAAGAAAGGTACGTCAATCGGGATTGCTTCTTTATAAGGTGTTTGTCGGAGATTTTGCTACACCGGCACAGAGCAATGCTACCAGAAAAATATTGTTGAATCTGGGATTTTCTTCTTTTCTTACAGTAAAGTGAAACTGCCTGAACTGCTTGCTCCGGCGGGTAATGTTGCTTCTTTTTATAGCGCAATTGAGGCTGGAGCGGATGCTGTATATATCGGGTTAAAAAAATTCTCAGCTCGCAACAGAGCCGAAAATTTTACTATAGATGATTTCAAAAAAGCTGTTAAATTTGCACATATTCGCGGTAAGAAGGTTTACGCCGCAATCAATACAATAATTAAAGAATCGGAAATAGATGAACTTGTAAATAGCGTAGCCGAATTGCAGGACTGCCGGACAGATGCGATAATATTTGCAGATCCGCTTTTTATGGCATTAAAAAACAGGATTAACGTTCCGCTTCATGCTTCAACTCAGATGCATATTTCCAATAGCTATGAGGCAGAAATTTTTAAGCAGATAGGAATTGACAGAGTTATTCTGGAACGGCAGTTAGAATACGACGAAATCGTCGGTATAAGAAAGGCGACTGATATCGATTTGGAACTTTTTGTAGATGGAGCGCTCTGTTATTCGATAAGCGGGCTCTGTTTTTTCTCATCGTTTCTTGGAGGCAAATCTGCCAATAGGGGACTGTGCACTCAGGTATGCAGGAGAAATTTTCGGGCAGGACGCAAAAGCGGATCTATTTTTTCTATGAGTGATCTTATGACAATCAAAATATTGGATAAAATTGTCGATACAGGCATCGATTGTATTAAAATAGAAGGAAGGATGAAATCGTCTGAAGCAATATTTGAAGTTACGATGGGCTACAGGAATGCTCTTGATGATATTAAGAACGGAGATTTTAATCCGGCAAAAGACTATTTTGACAGATTTATCGGCCACAGAAGCTCCACAACGAGGCTTTTCCTCGAAAAAGGGAGTAAAAATATCATAGATAACGGTACAAGTTTTGTGGGGCGAAAAATCGGCTATATTTCCGATATAAACATAAAAAATTCTTCCCTGAAAATTGATGGAGAAGTTAAAAACGGAGACAGGTTGAGAATTTCCATTGACGGAGGGAACAAGAACGTAACATTCAGATGGTGGTCCGGCAAGGTGCATAACGGTTATATAAGCATTAAGCGCGATAGTATATCAAAACTGCGGAAAGGAATGCCCGTTTTTTTGAACTCATCTATCAGATCAACGGAATTTGAATCTATTTCGAATGCCCTTTTCAAAGATATTAAAGTCTGTAAACCGATAGATTTAGAAATTGAAATTAATAATGATGCTATAAATATAAAACTACCTTTATATGACATCGATTCCATATATCGTGTTGATATTGAACCTTCAGAAAACAGTATAAAAGAGTTTCTTCACAAATATTTGGGCAGACTGGGCAGCAGCGGTTATCAGTTAAATAGCATCAAACTGAGCGGATTGGAAAATGTGTTCATCAGGCCGTCTGTACTCAATAAAATAAGGCGAGATCTGCTTGCACGGATATTAGATCGAAAAAAGATTACTTTTGATGAAAAAAAATTGCAGAAAAAAAGAGCGGTTTTACTTGGCAAGCTATTTATTTTGACCGATGATTCGATGCTTTTGTCATTCTTAAAACATAAGGAATCCGTTATCTCTTCAGCTGCTGCGTTAAACAGGAGGAACAATATTATATTTATGCCCAAGTCTCCCGTTTTATTTGAGAATCAAATCAAGAATATTCCAAAATTTATTAAAACTGCTTATGTTACCGATCTTTCGTGGCTGGCGCCATTAAAGGACGCGAAATATAAAATAGCCGGATATGCTGTTTATGCTTATAATCACATAAGCTTCAATTTTCTGACAGATTATTTTGATCTTGTAACATTGTTTATTGAATCAAGCCATGATGATTTAAAAAGAATTTCCGAGAAAATAGATACGGATAAAGCCTTGATCTATCTGTACGGAAAACCTGATCTTTTTACCTCAAGAGTAATACAAAAGGTAGCTTCGGTCAAAAGCAGCAGAGATGAAGAGTTTGAACTTAAAAATAACCCCCTGACCTTTGTGAGGCCGTCGAAACCATTCAGCTGGATAGGACATAGAAAAGAGCTTGAAAAATTGGGATACCGTAATTTTATGCTTGATCTTAGGACGCTGTCGACTGCCAAAGCTAAAAATGTGATAAAGTCTTATTATGAAGATAAAACAATACAGGATTCATATGTTTTCAACTGGAATATTTCTATTGAATGACTTGTCTTGTGCGCCAATCTGTTTTCGGATGTCCGATTTTGCTGCATACCTTAAATCTTTTATATTTGATCTTCGTTTTCCGGATATTTTCCTTTACGCTTTGAAAGATCAAAACTTTTATTTCCTTGCTTAGGTTATAGTTATAAGAAATACCTGCCGCAATCTTGCTTGTTTTCCGCTTTGACTTTTACGCTGCGAAAAAGACTGTAATTATATTATCCCATCTTCGTCAAAAATGCTCTCGAATATTTTTTTTGGAGCTTTTACGATAGTGATTCGCTGATATATGAGGCTTCTTATTCTCGGTTCTGACTGTACTGCCGCGTCGTTTCATTCCTCGCAGTGACGAAAAATAGAGGCCATTGCAAATTCCCCCGTCATTGCGAGCGCAGCGAAGCAATCTAATGAGACTGCCGCGGCCTTCGGCCTCGCAGTGACAGAAGGAAAAAGTCATTGCGAGCGAAGCGCGGCAATCTCAAAAAATACTGACAATAAAAGGATCATCACGTACTTTTTGGTGCTTACGATAACAAATAGGAGTTTTTCAACAGCCTCTTGCGACGCGACCCCTATTTTTCCTCAACGTGCGGTGAGTATATGAGGCGTTGGGCATTTTTAAGCACTTCATTTTCAATTTATTACACTGTTTATTTAATGCTATAAACCTCAATGTTAGCACTTTACCTGCATTACATATAGCTTTTGTTGTAGGGCGTTTTTATTCATTTCTGTTTATATTTCTCTTATTTCTTCGTCCTTTAATTCTACTAT
>CAJVZA010000037.1 GCA_913009315.1 uncultured Hippea sp. | reverse complement strand
GTTCAGGCTACAATACTCTTTGACAGAAAAACCAAAAACAGATTCGTTCTGCCTTCTGCGGTTGCCTGCCTGGATATTAAAAAGATCTACAGATTGATGGATGTCCCTCTCCGCAGATCTGTCTATAGGATATAGATTGTAGTGCCCAACTTAAAAAAAGAATGCCCACAGAATAAGGGTTTATTCGAATAAGTGGGCGAAGTCGGGAAAAGACAATCGACAACAATCAACAGCTTATTTTGTATTGCAGCTGAACAGATACTTGAACATACTTTGCAGTCATCCATCGGTAACGCAAAATATAAAATCAGAGCGCAGAAACTTTGTTACGGCCATTTCTTTTTGATTGATATAATGCGTCATCCATTCTTTTGAGTGCCTTGATTGGCAGTTCGTCTTCTCCGTCATCCGCTCTGCATTCAGCTACTCCAAATGATAAAGTAACGGAAAACAGTTTTGATTTGACCTTGAACTTAAGTTTTGAAAGAAGATATCGAAGCTTCTCTGCAAGCAGCACAGCACATTCTATCTTTGTTGAAGGACATATTATGATTATCTCTTCACCTCCGTATCTGATGATTGTATCAGATGTGCGCGATGAATTAATGAGCAATTCCGCAATACTTGACAGCACTCTATCGCCGACCATATGACCGTATGTATCGTTTACATCTTTAAACTTATCAATATCTGCAATAATAATGGACAGTTCGGTACCATATCGTTTAAGTCTGTAAAATTCTCTTTTTAGAATCATATTCATAAAACGTCTGTTAAGTAAGCCGGTAAGAGGATCTTTGAATATCATGTCTGCTATATTGCTTAAAATATTTTCGTCGGCTTCGAGGCCTTTTTTTGTTTTATTCAACTTGGACAGATATCCAAGCGTATCTTTTGACAGATCCTTCAGATCTTTGCTGTTTTTAATTTTGCTGCTGTATGAGACAGTCGCCAATAACAGCTTTTTGACCTTGTTGGAGATGCTGCCGTGAACTTTCGACAAGTCCTTGGATCTTTTGGTTTCAAGAGTTTTTTGCTGCTTTTCAATAAACAGTCCCGAATCAAACATCTCAAGGTCTTCATTCGTGAAGCCGAGTTTTAGTGCCATTTTTTTAAAAAGTATTTTATAAAGCGTAGGTACAAGTCTTTTATTTCTATCTTCAGCATATTTATATACTTTAGAACTAATTCTTTTTACAGATGCATTCATATCACTCTTATTCATCTGTTCGCTTTGTTTATTGATATAAAAGTCGCTTTTATCTTTATGATACACATGTTACCTCTATATTAAGGAATCCATGAACGATTACCTTGAGCCCCCCGAATTAGCCTGCTCTGCATTGTAAATCCCGGCAATAGCTCAACTATTACCTGCAATTTACGCTTTACCGGCAGATTTAACTCTCAATATTAAGTTATAGCTATTAATTATCAAGTATATCTTATATTTAATCCGCTGTAAATACCAATCGTCACAGCCGGTATTCTCAATAAGCATGCTTTTCTTTAACGACAATTTTATGAGATCACTGCACAATAAGCAGTGAATACGTTTATTGTGCAGTGGTTTCATGACCCAAAAAAGATATCAGGTACTATTCTATTTGAACCACCGCAAAAGTATGTTATTATTTATAACTCAGATGGTCACAGAATACCGCAGCTGCGGCTTTATGTAATTTGCATTAGGAGGCTGTTTATGTCAATTTTTAGACAGTACGATATACGGGGCATTGTCGGGAAAACGCTAAAAAAAAGTACGGCTCAAAAGATTGCATACATATTCGGAAGGATGCTGAAGCAGAGAACGGAGGACGCTTTTGTGGCCATTGGACATGATGCAAGATTAAGCTCAGAAAGCTTGAGTAGGGCGGCAGTAGAAGGACTGCTTGCAAGCGGAGTTAATGTAACTGACATTGGACTTGTCCCGACACCTATTCTATATTATGCAACATTCAAGCTTGCCGTTACCGGAGCGATGATGATAACAGGTTCTCACAATCCTCCGGAATATAATGGTATAAAATTATGTATCGGCAATGACACGATTTATGGAGAGGCTATCAAAGAGATTGAGAAAAAGATGGAAGAAACAACTATAAAGGAAAATAAAATCGGTACCTATGCAAAAACTTACATTTCCGGCAGTTATATTGAAATGATTCAAAGCGGTTTTTCCGGAATCTCAGAGATGCTGAAACGGCTTGAGCGGCCTGTAAAGATTGTTATAGATTCAGGAAACGGGACTGCCGGTATAATTGCACCGGAACTTTTTAGAAACATGGGATTTGAGCTAATTGATCTTTACAGCAAGCCTGACGGTAATTTCCCCAATCATCATCCTGATCCTACGGTAGAGGTAAATTTGAAGGATCTGAGAAAGAAAGTTAAAGAGACGGGATCGGATTTTGGAATAGCATATGATGGAGATGCTGATAGAATTGGAGTTGTGGACGAAAGAGGAACCATCATATGGGGAGACAAGCTTTTACTTATTTTTGCGCTTGATATTATCAATGAATGGAAACAAAAGGAACCACCTGTGATAATCAGCGAAGTAAAAAGCAGCAGCGTTCTGTATGAAGGCGTTCGAAAGGCCGGCGGAAAAATTATTATGTGGAAAACAGGTCATTCGTTGATAAAGGCTAAAATGAAAGAGACCGGTGCAATATTAGCCGGAGAAATGAGCGGCCATCTGTTTTTCAAGGATAGATATTATGGATATGATGATGCTATTTATGCAGGCTTAAGGTTAGCTGAAATCTTCGTAAAAAAGAAAATTAATAACAGGCAATTCAAATTATCGGAATTGATAGAAAATATGCCCAAAACCGTTGCTACTCCTGAAATTAGAACCAATTGTCCCGATACCATAAAGCACAAGATTCCGGAGCTTGTTCAAGCGGCTGTAAATGACAAAAACTATAGTGATGTTAAAGAAATTGTTACGATAGACGGTGTAAGGATAGTTTTTGATAGCGGATGGGCGCTTGTCAGAGCAAGCAACACCCAGCCTGTCTTAGTATCTCGATTTGAAGCCGATACCAAAGAAAACTTAGAAAATATAAAATTTAGGATCAACAACATAGTGACTCAATGTATAAAATCGCTATCTTAATTATTATGCTTAATCTATCTTATGGTTACGCATCGGCCGGGAAGCTGTCTCTTTATGATCATGAAGGGGCGATTTACATAAGCAATCTTGATAAGCCTGTTTTGCCGAGAATAACGGATAAAAATAGAATTAAAAATTTGATTATTTTAAAAGCCAGAAACAATCAAATAGATCCTAATCTGCTGATGGCTATTGCAAAGGTTGAATCCGATTTCAATCCTAATGCTCTTTCTAATGCCGGTGCAATAGGATTGATGCAGGTTAAACCTGAAACGGCAAAACGTTTTGGAATCGATAAAAACAGCTTATATGACCCCGAATTGAATCTCGAAGCTTCAATACGTTATATTAAATTTCTCATGAGACGGTTTCACAAAAAATCGCTGGTGATAGCATCTTATTATGGCGGAGAAAACAGCATCAAAAAAAATAAAATAATTGAGCCGAAAGCTATAGAATATCTCAAATCGGTTATTAAATGGGAAAGTTATTTCAAAAATTATGGTACATAAACTATGAAAAACCGAATTGTAACGATTCCTAATATCTTAACGCTTTTGAGAATAGCGCTAATTCCGGTGGCTGTAATTTTTATATATCAGAACAAGCAATCGTTTTTCACGCTTACTATTATTGTGCTGGTTTTGGCGATTTTTACGGATATCCTGGATGGACAGATTGCAAGACGGACAAACCAGGTTACAAATATCGGGAAACTGCTTGATCCGGTAGCTGATAAACTAATGGTTGTATCTGTCATGATTGCTATGACGGATATTAATATGATTGCAGGCTGGATTGTTATAATTATCGTAGCAAGAGAACTGTTGGCTACCGGCATCAGGGCAATAGCGGCAGATTCCGGAGTAGTAATATCTGCCAATTGGTGGGGAAAATTTAAGACGGGATTTCAATTTGCGGCACTTATAATTTTGTTGATGGGGAAAAGAGAACTCGGCACCATCGTTCTTTATATTGCAGTGATTCTGGCAGTTTTTTCTGTTATAATCTATCTAATAAACTACTTTAAGGTAATAAATAAAATATGATTATTCTAACAAATAATATCAAAAAAATTACAAAAACATTTAATACTCTTTTAAGGATGATTAAGTTTTCACATTCGGTCTTTGCACTTCCGTTTGCATTCGTAGGAATGCTGATAGCTGCAAACGGATTACCTAATTTCGAAATCTTTATTTTGATTTCTGTTGCGATGATTTCAGCTCGTTCGCTTGCGATGGCACTCAACAGGATCATAGATGCAAATATCGATAAACAAAATCCAAGAACAAGCGAGCGTGAAATTCCTTCAGGACAAATAAAAGAATCATCCGCATGGTTTTTCTCATTAAGCATGTTTATAATATTTGAAGTTTCTGCTTATCTGATTAATATGCTCGTATTCAAACTTTCTTTTATAGTTGTGTTACTTTTTATAATATACCCATTTACGAAACGATTCAGCATAATATGCCACCTGCTTTTGGGAATTATTGATGGATTGGCACCGATCGGTGCATATTTGGCCATTTCTCCTCATTTTTCACTTCCGATCATTATGTTTGGACTTTCGGTAAGTTTCTGGGTTGCCGGTTTTGATATGATCTACAGTATGCTTGACCATGAATTTGATGTTAAGCATCATCTCTATTCAGCCTCATCGGCGTATGGCAAAAACGGCGCTATTCTGTTATCGAAACTGTTTCATTTTATAAGCCTTATATTTCTTGTGACGGCAGGCATTTTAAGCGGATTTGGAGTTATCTATTACATTGCTACTGCAATTATAGGATCTCTTTTAATTTATGAACAGATTTTGGCGGCATCAATGAAGAAAGGAAAAATTTATGCTGCCTTTTTCAATATAAATAGTTTTGTCGGTACTATTGTGCTTATTGCAGTTGCGATAGAACTGCTCTGATTCTTCTGCTGACAGCGGCTACAATTATCAAACAGAGGTATTGCCCTGCCGGACGCCATTGATCCGTAAACGATCATCTTGAGTCCCGAATACGTCTCCTCTGCATTGCAAATTTTGGCAACAGTCCAGTTGCTATCTGCGATTTGCACTTGATGAGACTGATTCGAACTCTCAATTTGGAACGCTTGGAATTAACAGAGTTGCCCTGCGGAAAACCTCATAAAAAACCGTGAATATGTTTATTGTGCAGTGATCTCATTATGTTCGCTGCCATCCGTCAAGGTTGCATTTATGCATAGTGACGACCTTTTTATCATGCCTTTCTAAATCAGCTATAATATCTTTTATATCCGATACCTGAATTCTGACAACTACCTGCCTTCTTGTTCTATTTGTGCCGTAATATGGTGTAACAATGCTTATTATGAATCCCTCGTGATCGGCTATTATTTTGGTAATTTCGGCCAATACACCTATTTTATCTGAAGTTTGTATTGTCAATCTGTAGCTTTCGGCCGATCCTCCCATGACATCGAAGAATGCCTCCAAAATATCTATTGTTGAGATTATACCCACTATTCTGTTCTCATCATCAACAACAGGAAGTGATCCTATCCTGTGTTCTTTCATCACCTCCGAGGCATATTCTATGGTTGCATCCGGTTCGATGGTAAAAAGCTGGCGGTTCATAATCTCAGCCGCAGTTATCTTTTCCAAAAGATACCCGATTTCTCCTTTTGATAGACTGGTTGCGTTAGACGGTGAAGCCAATCTCACATCTCTGTCGCTTATCATGCCTACTATTTTTTGCTTATCCACAACAGGCATATGCCTAATCTTCTTCTCTTTCATGATTTTTGCAACTTTATAGAATGTGTCGTTCGGCTCCGAAGTTATTACCTCTGTTTTCATCCAGTTCTTAACATACATTGTCTACCTCCAACTATTAGAATCTTCTTCTGTCTTCGATCAATCTATCATCGTCGCGATCAATCTTTGCCTTTTTTATAGAGTCAATCTTGATTTTCATTATTCTTTTTGCGTTCAAGACAAGCTTATTATAATCCATATCCGATTCTATTTCCAGAAATAATATGACATAATCTCTTTCATGTTTTCTCTCAACAACAAGTTTCGCTCTTTTTATTTGTTTAAAATCTGATAAAAGTTCCTTAACGGCCGAAGGATATACGAACATTCCTCTAATTTTTACCGTCTGATCTACCCTGCCCTCAATGCTTGAAAGCAGATATAAATCATTTTCCAGGTGACAGTCGGATGTTATGAATCTGGCTATATCTCCGGTGCCGTATCGTATAAGAGGATATGTATAATTTGAAAGCAGTGTTATTACAACCTCTCCGGATTTTCCTGCCGGAATCTTTTTGCCGTTTGCATCAACAATTTCCACAAAAACTCTGTCAGCTATATGAAAACCTGGAAAATTTTTGCATTCATAGCCTATCAATCCCGCTTCGGCGGTTGCATATACCCCTCTGACATCCATCTTTGTTTTATTAAAGTCATTTCTGATTGTCTCGGATACAGGCTCTCCGGCTACAATTGCCTTTGTTATAGGAAACGGTTTTTTAAAAAACTCGTAATATTTTTTCTTCAAGCTGTAAAGATATGAGGGTGTTCCGATAAATGCGTTGCATGGTATATCATAAATTGCCTGCACAGCAACACTGCTGTTTCCGACGCCTGCAGGAAAAACCGTACAGCCTGCATCAACCAACGCATTATCAAAAAAAAGACCGGCAGGAGTTAAATGATAACTGAAACTGTTGAGAACTATGTCTCCGCTGCCGAAATCCAATTTTTTCAATACATACTCAATTCCCCAGTAATCTTTTTCTCTTCCTTCTGCATCATAAATTGGACCCGGCGAAAGATAGATATGTTTTAGTTCGGTTTTTTCAGTTGTCAGAAGATTACCGAAAGGCAGGTTATCTTTATGAAGTTCAGGCATTTCCGATTTATGAGTAATCGGTATTTTCTCAATTTTATCCAATTCGATCTCTGATGAATTAATTGAATATTTTTCAAAAAGATTTGAATAATATTTGCTGAATTGCGAGGCATGCTTTATGATAAATTTGAACTTTTTATTCTTAGTTTGGCTCAAAGCCATCTTTTTCTTCTCCTGTAATGTTTTACATTTTTAAAACTTTTCTTCCCTTCTGCCGATATTCCCAGATAAAATTCTTTAACATCCTCGTTTTCCCGTAATTTAGCGCAGCTGCCCTCAAGCACAACCTTTCCGTTCTCCATAATATACCCATAGCTGCCAATCGAAAGCGCAATATCGGCGTTTTGTTCGACCAGCAAAATTGTAATTTTATCAATTCGATTTATGCGTTCTATGATTTTAAAGAGTTCTTTAACTAAAAGCGGAGCAAGACCAAGTGAGGGTTCATCAAGCAAAATCATTTTAGGCTCCGATATCAGAGCTCTTCCTATTGCGAGCATTTGCTGCTCTCCACCCGACAGATATCCGGCTCTTATCTCTCGCCTTTCTTTTAAATGCGGAAAATATTCATATATCTTTTCGATTTTGCCTTTTAATATTTTTTTGCCGTATTTGCGGCAGTATCCGGCCACCTTGAGATTTTCTTCCGTTGTCAGAGTTCCAAAAATTCTTCTTCCTTCCATAACCTGGAATATGCCGGCACTGACAATTTCCTCCGGATTTTTATTTTTTAGAGACCTGTTTTCAAAGAGTATATCACCATCTGTGATCTTGCCTTCTTCGGATTTAAGAAGACCCGATATTGCTTTAAGTGTCGTGCTTTTGCCTGCCCCGTTTGAGCCGAGCAAAACAGTTATGGATCCTTTTTTTGCCTCAATGGACATCCCTCTCAGGACTAAAATTACATCATCATATACAACTTCAATATTTTTAATCTTTAGCACATCCTCACCCGTATTATTTTTTAGAGCGGACAGCCGTGGAAACCGACCGGCTGTCCGCTGAACTTATTATATCGATTGACAGATTCTAATTATGGAGAAATATAACCTGTTACAGGAACAAATTTACCGTTTTGAACTTGATATATTCTAAGTTTAGTTGCAAATTTATGAAGCTTTGGACTATAAGACGCGGGAGCGGACAATCCGCCATTGGGAAATTTGTTATGCTCAAGTGCATACTTTATTCCAGGACCGTTTAACCTTCCCTCTTTATCCGCTTTTTTTAACGCTTGAACGAGCGTATAAGCGGCAATAAATCCCTGAATATAATTTACCGATTGAGCCTTGTTTCCGTTGTACAGCTTGCTTACCTTGTGAACAAAACGTATTCCTTTCAGATTTGTGTCTGTCCACAGAGAGAACGGAGATGTCCAGTACAAACCTTCGGCTGCGGAACCTGCAAGTGCGAGAAGTTTTTCGTTGGCTGCCCAGTTTAACGCAAAAAATTTTGTTTTTATTCCAAGTTTTTTTGCGTCTTTAAGAATTGTGGATGTGGCCATTATGGTTTCCTGAATAAGCGCATATTGCGCTCCATGCTTTTTCATGCTTAAAAGCTGACTTGTGACATCCAGGGCTCTCAAAGGAACAATCTCATCATCTACAATATTTACACCTATTTTTTTTGCGTATTTCTTTGCATCATTTATGGGAGATCTTCCAAATCCCTTGTCATTGTAAAGTAATGCCACCTTAGGATTGCCGCTGCCTTTATAGTGACTTTTTATAAATGCCAGCGCAATTCTCGCCTGATCAGAGTAGGTAACGGCTCCCGGAAAATTGTACGGAGCTTTTTTTACATTTGATAATCCTTCCGAATATGATGCCGAGATATAAGGAATTTTATCTCTTGCGATAAAGCGGCTAAGTGCCTCAGTATCACCGGTACCCCATCCAAGAATTGCCAAAACATGTTTTTCTGTCAGTCTTTTGTATAATGCCACAGCAGCAGGAATTTTATACGCGTAATCCTCGCCGAACAGAGCAATCTTTTTCCCGTTAATTCCTCCATGAGAGTTTACATAACTGATATAATTTCTCTGCGCAGTTGCATAAGGCGCACCCACATCACCTGTAGGTCCCGTCATATCCCAAATACCTCCGATCGGTATTGAAGCTGCATTGCCGTTTAATGCAAAAACAAACAATATCGATGCTAAAAACAGACTAACTGATAAAATCTTTTTCATTTTTACCCCCTTCGATAAAATCTTTTTTTTAATTCTCACTCCTTCCCCTTTCTGTGTAAGCTGTTCACCTCCTTTATTTTTAAGGATATCTCTATTAATTTCGGGTGCTCCCGATTCGAGGCCAAGATGATCGTTCATGGATTGATAAAGTTACCCTTAATATGAATATGGCCACAATTTCCAGTAATTTTTTATGGTTTTCCAGCGTGCAGCAAGACCATCAGGTTCGAATATAAGAAAACCGATTATAGCCAGACCGAAAGAACCTTCTCTTATGGCATCAAACATATTGACAAGCATAGGATAATGCAAAGAGACTATTCCGTTTATAAATCTCAAAAATTCAGGCAGAACCATAATAAAGATTGTTCCAAAAACAGTACCGAGAAGACTTCCAAGTCCGCCGATTATAATTATTGCAAGATATTCTATCGAAACTGAAAATGTAAAATGTTCGGGTGTAATGATTTGAATATAGTGAGCCCAAAGTGCCCCTGCTATTCCGGCGTAAAATGATGATATGCCAAACGCAATGATTTTATAAAGAAATATATTTACGCCCATAGTTTTTGCCGCTATATAGTTATCCCGTATTGCCATAAATGCTCTTCCAAATTTGCCTCTGATCAGATTTTTTGCCGCCAAAGTCATAACTATTGCAGTTCCGATTGATAAAAAGTAATATCTGAAATCGGAATCAAACGAAAATCCGGCAATTTCAGGAGGCGACACTATCATTCCCTGACTTCCGCCTGTGACAGAACGCAGGTGTATAAACACGAATGCGAGTATAAACTGCGCAGCCATTGTTGCTATGGCAAGATAAAACCCTTTAAGCCTCAGCGACGGAAGACCGAAAAACATTCCGACAACTGCTGTTACCAGGCCTCCTGCAATAAAAGCCGGTATAAAATTTATATTGAACTGACTTGTAAGATATCCGGCAAAATATGCCCCTACGCCTATAAATGCACCATGTCCCAAAGAAATCTGTCCGGCAAAGCCGGTTAAGATATTAAGGCCAACTGCAGCAATCACTCCGATTGCAATAATGTTTGCCATATAAAGAAAATATTTACTTACAAAAAATGGAAACACTATCAGGCCTATAAAGAACAGAGCCATCCAGAATCGACTGTTTTTTGTTTGCCACATTGCCATATCGGATCTGTATGATGTTTTAAATATTCCACATTTTATAGCCATTTTATACCTTCTCTATCTCTTCGGTTCCGAACAGTCCGTACGGTTTAATCAAAAGAATTACAAGCAAAATAGCAAATGGGGCTACCATTTTTACTCCTCCGCCCACAAGAGGATCCAAATATCCGCCTGATAGACTTTCCAGTACTCCAATTGTTATACCTCCTATAATTGCACCCGGAACACTGTCAAGTCCGCCAAGTATAACTGCAGGAAAAACCTTCAGACCGAACATCCCCAAAGAAACATTAATTCCGTTCATATTGCCTATCAGGATACCTCCTATACCGGCAACCAGAGCCGCCACCATCCAGCTTATTGCAAATATCTTTTTTATGTTGATTCCCATCGATTGCGCCGCCTGCTGATCATCCGCTACTGCTCTCATAGCTATGCCTGTTGATGAAAATTTGAAAAAGAGATGGAATATAATAAACAACGTTATGGCTGCTCCCAAAGAAAACAGAGAGCTTTTTGATACACTTATAGCCCCCAAAGTTATTGGCTGGGTCGAAAATATCGCCGGATATACTCTCGTTTCCGTGCCCCAGATCATCTCGACAATTGCCTTCAGCACTATCGATAAACCTATTGTTATCATTACAATTGAGATAATCGGTTCTCCTATAAGCGGTTTCAAAATCAGAATTTCGATAATAAGGCCGAGAAGCGCACACAAAAGCATCGCAATAAAAAAAGCACTCCAAAACGGGATATGCAGCTGAACTGTAAGAGCAAATGCTATATAGGCTCCAGCCATAAGAAGTTCACCTTGTGCAAAATTCAGTACTCTTGTCGCCTTGTATATTAATACAAAGCCTAAAGCAATAAGTGCATATATGCTGCCCAGCACAACTCCACTAACAATGAGCTGAATAAAATAGTTCACTCACTTTCTCCTTTGTTATACACTCTTTATAAAAAGTTCTGTATGAACGGCTGCAGTTTTACCATCCTGGAATTTGATTTCAGCATCAACAGGTACTGTATCTTTATCGCTGTAAAGTGCTTTTATAATGGTACTGTAACGTTCGCCGATGAAATGCCTTCTAACCTTTTTTGTTCTTGTCAATTCTCCGTCGTCTGCATCAAGTTCTTTATAAAGCAGCGTAAATTTTGCAATTCTCATCTCCTTTTTTAAAGAGTTGTTAATATTTTTCACCTCTTTTTCAATAAGTCCGTATACCTCTTTTTTGCTTGCCAGATCAGTATATGTAGTATAAGAAAGATGCTGCTTTTCTGCCCAATTACCCACAATTTCGTAGTCTATGTTGATCAAAACAGCTATATATTCCCGGTTGTTACCAAAAACTACCGCTTCCTTTATATATGGAGAGAATTTGAGTTTATTCTCTATAAATTGAGGTGAAAATTTTGTTTCATCTGCAAGCTTCATAAGATCTTTCAGCCGGTCAATTACAACTATCTGACCATCATCGGTCAAATAACCTGCATCACCTGAGTGCAGCCACCCGTCTATAAGAGTATCGGATGTCGCTTTTTCATTTTGATAATATCCCTGAAAAAGAGCAGGGCTTTTTGAACAGATTTCTCCATCTATAATTTTTATCTCTGTTTCCGGAAGAGGCGCACCCATAGTATCCGGATCGATATTATCGTTGCGATGAATACACGAGATTCCCGATATCTCGGTTTGACCGTAAATCTGTTTGAGATTTATTCCCAGCGCATGAAAGAATTTGAATGTATCGGGTCCCAATGCGGCACCGCCTGTCATAGCCGATCTTATATTCGAAAAACCCATTCTGTCTCTTAAAGGCCTAAAAAGCAGAAAATCGGCAAATCTATATGCTGTTTTAAGAAAAAAAGAAGCTTTAAGCTTTTTGAATTTGAGCTCAGCCGATCTATAACCGATGGGAACAAGACTATGAAAAACTTTTCTTTTAAGCCATGTTGCATTGGAAATTTTTACCTGAACACTTGCTGCAAGATTTTCCCAGACACGCGGAGGAGAGAACATAAAATTAGGGCCTATTTCTCTAAAATCGTCCTGAGCGGTTTCAGGTTCTTCCGGAAAATTTACGGTAAATCCAAAAAACAGCGCAGAAGCTACAGCCATCATCTGTTCACCAACCCATGACAGGGGGAGAAAGGATACAAACTCATCTGTAGGATATTTCGGATCCACCATCCCAAGATTTTTTGCCATAGTTATGAGATTTCTATGAGAAAGCATAGCTAACTTCGGTATCCCTGTTGTTCCTGAGGTGGTACAAATCTGAGCCGTATGATTTTCAGACAGAGTATTAACATGTTGTTCAAAAATTCCTTTATGTATATTCCCGTATTTCTTTCCATCTTCACAAAAATCGGGAAAATAGATGAGCAGATCATCATTATAATGTCTCATACCTTTCGGATCCGTAAACACTATTTTTTTTATATTTTTTATTTCATGTTTCATATCTAAAAGCTTGTCAACCTGTTCCTGATCTTCCGCTACTACAATCGTTGAATCGGAGTTGTTAATAATATAGCTGATCTCCTTCAATATTGAATCCTGATAAATTCCGACGCTGCCGCTTCCTACGGACTGACTTGCCATTTCCGCATAAATCCACTCAGGGCGATTATCTCCGATAATCGCAACTTTATCATCTTTTTTAAACCCTATTGACAGAAGCCCGAGAGCAAAATTTTTTACATTGGCAAGATACTCCAACCAGCTAATATCGTTAAATATCCCGAATTCCTTCTCACGCAAGGCGATTTTATCAGGCCATTTTTCTGCATTTCTTATAAGCAAAGAGGGCAGGGTTTTGTATGTCATGCCACCTGTCCCTTCTCTTTGCCTCCTATGTAAGCGTTGAGAACATCAGAATTATTTTGTATCTGCTCAGGTGTTCCGTCTGCTATTTTCTCTCCGAAATCAAGCGCCATAATGCGGTCGGATATATCCATAACAACAGACATATCATGCTCAATTAATATAATAGTTTTGTCCATTTCTTCATTGATATCAAGAATAAACCGTGCCATATCTTCCCGTTCTTCTTCATTCATTCCGGCCATCGGTTCATCAAGCAGCATAATTTCAGGATCAACTGCCAGCGCTCTTCCGAGTTCAACCCGTTTTTGCAGACCGTAGGGCAATGTACCTACGGTCTTTTTCCTTACGGATTGAATCTCCAGCAGATCAATGATCTTTTCAACTTTAACTCTTGAGGTTATCTCTTCTTTTGATGCTCTTCCAATCCATACAATAGACGGCATAATACCGTATTTAAGATGATTATGCCTGCCAAGCATAAGATTATCCAAAACGCTCATACCTTTAAAAAGTTCAAGATTTTGAAATGTTCTTCCTATACCTAATTTAGCTATTTTGTCTGCAGGCCAATTGGTAATATCTGTTTGTTTAAATATAATTTTACCTTTTTGAGGATGATACAAGCCGTTGATACAGTTCAAAAGACTGCTTTTTCCGGCACCATTGGGCCCTATAATTGAAAATATTTCTTTATTGTTAACCGAAAAACTTATATCTTTTAACGCTTCTATCCCGCCAAAAGAAAGAAACAGGTCATGCACCTCAAGCTTTATCAAAATTACCCCCAACTATTCCACATAGTGAAATAAGTTTTTGTATATCAGAATACTCTACTTTTTTATACAATAAAATTATCAAATGTCAAGCATTCTATTGATTACGAGATCACTGAACAATAAGCTGTGAATCTGTTTATTGTGCAGTGGTCTCATTATATATATTGCTCCATATATATCATTTAATTTTATCGTTTATCTTAGGTTTCTTTTATTCTTTTCTCTTATTTTTTAAATGACCAAAAGGTAAGAGAAAAGCTGCCGCTATTTGAAATCTGCCAAAAAAACGGTCTTATTTTTTTAACACAAAGCTTTGACAAAAATGAGGAATGACCACGGGCAAGATATCCGTAGTGACTGCAGGGCTCAAGATTCTGTTTGGCATTCACGCTCTTTCGCTTTGCAAACAATAAGTTTGGAGCGAAAGATCAGCTGCTAAATTGGTCTGAAACAATTTATTGATCTATTGAGATATAAGAACATTTATATTAGATTGCGCTTGGCTCTGCAATCTTGAGAAACAGTCCCTCTGCATTACTGTTTATTGAATGTGAGGTATGCTTTAAGACAAATTCAGACTCTCAAACCTGACGCATAAAATTAGTTTAGAGATGCTTGTCAGTATGAAGTTTGTGAACCATCCATGTAAAGTATGCGGATTCTTTTGATGTATTATCGAAAGCTTTAACCACAATACGGTTGCGAAAACGGGTTATGCTGCCTGTTTTTGCATAGGCTATACCGCTCTTTTTGTCATAAACCGTCTTCAGCCATCCATGTTCGGATATGTAGATTTGAGCAGTTGAATAATAATTGGGATGAGCGATGGTAATTCTGATAATATCTCCGCCGTCGATTTTCTCTTTTGGAGAATAAGCAGAAAGATGAAGTGGCTTAATGGAAAGTTTTTTTACAAACTCTTTCATATCAAAGCTGCTGCCCGTCATTGCAATTCTCGGAATCCTGTACGGATCGGTACGATCATCAACCGCACCTACATCCTGGCTGAAGGCGCAGCTGAATCCGAAATGCTTAACATTCTTAATGACATTTATGTTATAATATCCATAGGGATAGGCAAACAACTTTGCCTGCACTCCGGTTAATTTCTTAATACTATTTTGAGCCGCCGCGATATCCCTGTCAATCCGTTTACCACTCAGCCTGTCAAGTTCGGCATGATCTGTGGTATGGTTTCCTATATCGAAAAGCGGATCCGAAACAATTCGGTTAATCTGATTCCAGTTAAGAAAAGCAGGCCAATGATATGCGTTTGTATAGAGAAAAATTGTCGCCGGAAATCTATACTTTTGTAAGATTTTTATGGCCTTTACGGTAGATTTATAGCCATCATCTATTGAGATTGCAACGGTTTTATCCGGTATGTTTACGTGATTTTTTATCAGATCGCAGAGTGCGGAGAGTTTTATAACATTATAATGTCCAATTTTCAGATAATTCATCTCACTGGTGAAAGTTTTTATAGGTGTGTTTGTTGAAGGTGAATTCGGATTACCGAATTTATGATACAGCAGAATGACTGCAGAGCCCGCAAAAGCGGTTTCGGCATAAAAAATTATAACAAAAACTAAAATAAGGTTATGTCGAATGGTTTTTATCAAATCTTTCAAAGTTGTTTCGACCTATTATATTTTTTACGGTTCTTATATAATCGTTTCTTTTTATGGAATAATAGATAAGTTTGTCGGCAAAAATATACGGATTATCATTAGGATACATTGCACTTCTTGTTTTTCTCAGCTCTTTATACGCCCATCCCGTATTAAAATTAATGATATAGCTTCTTATGGAGCTTTCAAGATTTTTGTAGGCGACAACTCTGAACTCCTGTCCGCAGTCGGAACAGTCTCTCGGTCTCATTCCTCTGGAGCTGTATGTTCTTATACCAAAAAGATTGTTGCCTTTTATGGTAAAGCGTGATGCTCCCCAGTTTGATTCTATGGCAGCTTGCGCAAGAATAAGACTGATCGGAACACTTCCGGTTCTCACCCAAAGCTTATTGATCTTTTGCCTTAAACTGCCGCTTTTGATTTTATAACGGTAAAACATGCGGTCGAGTTTTTCTTTCTCACTACTGTTTATCGCAGCATTCCTGCGAATTTTGTTTCTCATATCAATAACATATTGATGTTCGGTATCAAACTGTTTCTTAACAACAACTGCCAGAGGCAATATTGCGGCAATGAAAACTCTTTTCCTGTAACCGGCCGCTATCTTTGAAAAGTCGTCCGGCAATCTTTTTATTATCGGAGCATTCCTATAGGTAAACCATTTCGATCTGTTTCCCAATAATTTAACGAGATCAGACGTTGTTTTTGGAGATTCAATCTTTTGCGCCGCAGTTTCGATTTTGCTTATGCCGTTGCCGGCGGCAGCTGTTTTTGATACTTGAGGTGCAATTTCCAAACCTATTATCTCAATATGTACGGCAGCAAACAGAATTAAAAACACGGGAACGAAAAAACGCATTATAATCATCATAACTTTGGAACAATAGGAGTATATTTCAGAATGTCAAGTTTATTCGCTTTATATCCTGATTTTATAGCTTCCAAGCTGTTTTTCGATATACTTTTGCAACCTTATTCCTGTTTTATCGATGTTAAATGTCAAAAAAGATTTTTAAAGTCATCGCCTGCAGCTTTTTTACGGCATCAAGGCATGGTGTCCTTGAACCGATTTCATAAGAATACAGATAAAGTTATAATTTTCATCATATTCTTTAACATCCTTCCTGCATTTTAACTTTTATATGCTGCATCTGCTTTGCCGGCTGCTCCGTTATGCCTTTTGAGTTTTGCCGCTTTCATATAATTTTGCAGTAAGGTAAATTATTGACACAAACAACAGCTTAGCTGAAATGCTTGACATCCGTTATCAAAAGATTACATTTGATAAAATTCAGGAGGTATTTCATGGATAAATACAGATGTACGGTTTGCGATTATGTATACGATCCGAGAGTCGGAGATCCGGATAATGACATTGATCCCGAGACATCGTTTGATGATCTGCCCGACGATTGGGTATGCCCTGATTGCGGGGCGGAAAAGGAGCTTTTTGAAAACATGCGAACCAAAGAAATGTACGAGTAGAGGCTAGTATATGAACATAGAGGAAAAGAGGCCTTTACAAGTTACCGACAACAGCTGGTGGCTTGCGGCTCTTGATCCTGATTTAAGAATTTTCGATATAATTATGCGTACCGAATCAGGCACAACATATAATTCATATCTGATCAGAGGCAGCAAAAAAACGGCAATAATTGATACGGTAAAAGAGCCGTTCAAAGATTTGTTCTGGAAAAATCTGTGCAGTCTCGTTGACCCTGCTGAAGTTGATTATGTGGTAGTAAATCATAATGAATCGGATCATTCGGGTGCTTTGCCGCTTATCCTTGATAAACTGCCGAACGCAAAACTGATAGTTTCAGCAGCCGGAAAAGGTTTTCTACAAAATATCCTGAATAGAAAAACCGATCCCATACTGGCTTCCGATGATATGGAAATAGATCTGGGCGGAAAAACGCTTAAGTTTGCGATTACCCCTTTTCTCCACTGGCCTGACACCATGTGTACCTACGTACCTGAAGATAAACTGCTCTATTCCTGCGATATTTTTGCATCTCACTACTGTGACGAGCGAATGTTCAATGATCTGACAAATGATTTTGCAAGACCGTTTCATTACTATTTCAATATAATTATGAGGCCTTACAAAGAATATGTATTGAGAGCACTTAAAAAGCTTGATCGGTTCAATATTGATATTATATGCCCGAGCCATGGCCCCATATTAAGAGAAGATGCCGGATCGTATATGGAACGTTACAGAGAGTGGAGTCAGCCCGATACGAAAAAAAAGGGCAAGCTTATGCTGGTTGCATATACTACGGCTTACGGCAATACTGCAAATCTTGCAAAGGCATTTGGCAGAGGAGTTCAGGAGTCGGGCGTGCGTGTTGCAATGATGGATGTAGGAAATCTTTCAGAAATGGAGCTTTCTTCTGTAATTGATGTTGCGGAACGCGCAGACGGAATTGCTATAGGAACCCCGACAATAAACGGTGATGCCCCCGAACCGATATGGAAGTTTTTGACAAGCACCGCTACCATAAAACGAAAGGGGAAATTCGGATTTACATTCGGTTCCTACGGCTGGAGCGGAGAGGGCCCGGTCTCAATTAGCAGGCATATGAAAAGTTTGAGGATGAGGGTGCCGCATGAACCTTTCAGAATAAAGTTTCGTCCCACAGAGGAAGATTTTGCACAGATAAAGGAGCTTGGTCGGAATCTTGCCGCCGATCTGTAATAAAAAGGCTGCCGATTGACGATATTTTTTTTATCTGTTTTAAGTATAGCTTTAATA